>NZ_JBHUOX010000008.1:0-208635 GCF_042686245.1 Pontibacter toksunensis
AACCACCGTATTTTTTCTTCCAGTTGTAGAAGGTGGCATCCGAGATGCCCATCTTGCGGCACACCTCCTCTACCTTGACACCCGTCTCTGCTTGCTTGATGGCGAAGATGATCTGCGCCTCGGTGAATTTTGATTTCTTCATGGCAATTCGCTTTTAAGACTATACGATTATTGCCCGCTTTCTCTACTTTACAACGGTCCGGTTTTTCGGGGGGAGGTCACATAGCTGAAAAGTCTAGTTGAATGAAAACTTAAATTAGGAAGAAGTACTACATTGTACCCTCTTTTTCTATAACACCTGAGTAAGTGATAATGTTTGGAAGAGCTATTTCTGTTATTTGCTAAGAAAAGGCAATTACCAAAATATAGTATGCTGTACTGCGCTTGAGTATAATTGGCGACGTTGCTTGCAGTTTGAAGAGTAATCTGAAATAAGACGGCTGGGAGAGAGGAAGGAAGATTTTACCCGTTGATAATAGCTGTGGCAAAGCCGTAATTATACTCAAGCGCAGCAGAAAGCACGGGCAGCGGCAAAACTGCTGCACTGTATGTTAAAGAGCCGGTGCAGCCTCTGTCGTAAGAGCCAGCAAAACTATGATAAGAGAAGCCGGACAAGCAACATATTGCCAGTTGATAGAAGCAAAAGCTACTTAAATGCAGTAAGATTTATTCAACTTCATTTCTTTGGTAGTAGGAGTATCCGAAGATAAACAGTACCATAGCCAGGCTCCATGCAGAGCATAAAAAGTATAGTTGCTTTAAGTAAGCCTGTTCCTCACGCATGCCCCAGATAACAAGCGCCACCATCAGGAAAGTCATGAAGAGAACTCTAAGCAGGTGCTCTTTGTCTCGGAGAAGGGTTTTAGAGAAGAGGAGGAAGTCTTTCATATTCCATTCATATTAGAAGGAGGATTAATTTGCTGAGTAGCGGTCACATTACTGCTTTTACTACTTATGTAAGGATAAGAATAACACAATGCAAACGCAAATACAGGGCGTAAATATCCTAAACTTTTTTTGAAAGCTAACGTAAGGAGGCAGATAAAATAATAGGCTGCCGTTTAGAGGAAGAAACACTCAAAAGTTATATTATCTTTTCCCTGTAGCAGCCGTCCAGCACTACGCTTCTTTGTTTTGTTATTGCTGCTGTAGCCAGGAAGCCTGTGCTCAGTTCAAGAAGCACCTGGCGAATGCCTGTTAGATTTTTAGCCAATCCTTCCAACACATCTAAAACTACATTTACAGTCACACTTATTCAAGCAGACACAGACCAAGAAGTGAGAACAGGTGAAAGCTTACTACAGTCAAAGAATAGCCTGACTCTTAGCGTAGCCTTACCGCGCTAAATCCTGGCTGCGGTTGGCATCGATCGCGATAAGGATGAACAGCAGGATGGTGAAAGACCATAAAGAGGAACCGCCGTAGCTGAAGAAGGGCAGCGGAATACCTACTACGGGCGCGAGCCCAATGGTCATGCCCACGTTCACCAGAAAGTGAAAGAATATGATGGAGGCCACGCAGTACCCATAGGTGCGGCCGAACACGGACTTCTGCCTTTCGGCAATCATCACAATGCGCGTCAGCAGGAACATAAACAGGGCAATTAGAATAGTGCTTCCCACCCAGCCCTGCTCCTCACCAATAGTACAGAAGATAAAGTCGGTGCTTTGCTCCGGCACGAAGTCAAATTTTGTCTGGGTACCCTCTAAAAAGCCTTTCCCCCAGAAACCGCCGGAACCAATTGCAATTTTAGACTGTGTCACATTCCAGCCGTAGCCCAACGGATCTGCCTCCGGGTTAATCAGGGCCTTTATGCGGTTCTGCTGGTGGGGCTGTAGGACGTTGTTCACGAAAAAGTCCACACTGAAGATCATGCTCACCACAACAGCCCACATCGCAACCATTGTTTTGTAGCGGCGCAGCAGGCGGTAATCGAGCCAGGTGGCCAATGCCAGCAGCACGGTTACGCCCATTATCAGGTATATCTTGGGTATAAGTAGCGTGAGAATAAAGATGGTGGCTGCAGAGCCTCCGATGATTAGTATCAGTGGCGAAATTCCCTCACGGAAGTAAGCAAGTATAAAAGCCGCGAACACCAGTGCCGAGCCTGTTTCGTTCTGCATAATGATAATAGCAGGAGGCAACAATGTGATGGCAGCCAGTTTCATCTGGTCCTTGAAGTTCTGCTGACGCAGGTTGATGGTACTCAGGAACTTAGATGCAGCCAGCGCTGTGGCAAACTTTGCCAGTTCGGCCGGCTGCAGACGCACGCCACCCCCCAGGTCGAGCCACGATCTGGAGCCTGCAATGGGCTTGGCCACCACCAGGGTAATCAGCAGGAGCAGAATAATGCCGCCGTAAATCGGGTAAGCCAGGTGTTCGTACACTTTGTAATCTACCACCAGCAACACGATAATAAGCAGGAGGGAGGCTCCGATCCACACCAGTTGCTTCCCAGAGTTAATATCGAAGCTCATGATATTCACCACATTGTCGGGGCTGTAGACAGCTGCGTAGATGTTCATCCAGCCAAGGGCCACCAACAGGAAATATATCAGCACGGTCAGCCAGTCCAGGTTCTGGAGCATACGGCTGCCGGAGGTGCGCCTGCCAGGTGCAGGTGACATTACCCTGCTGCTTCCAATTGATTTCTGATCTACGGCCATTCTCTTACTTTACATTTAAGTACTCCCTGCTCAGCACCCACTTCTCCATGCTCTTTCTGGTGACAGTGTCTGTCAGATACTGCTCAATCATCAACCCAGCTATAGGAGCTGCAGATTGTGCACCAAAACCAGCGTTTTCCACATAGACCGCAATGGCTATTTTAGGGTTGTCCTTCGGAGCAAATGCCACAAACACTGCGTGGTCTTTCCCCTGCGGGTTTTCGGCTGTACCTGTTTTTCCGCACACAGCAATGCCCAGCTTCGAGAGGTTTGCGTTTCTTCCTGTGCCCGATTCCACCACCGCTGCCATACCTTCCACAACAGGAGTAAAGTGCTTCGCGTCTACGGCAGTATAATTCTTCTTCTGATACTCCGGTAACGGTTTGCCTCGTTCTCCTATAGAGCGAATAATGTGGGGCCTGATATAATACCCCCTATTGGCAATGGTCGCCATAAAGTTAGCCATTTGCAGCGGTGTTACACCGAGTTCGCCCTGCCCAATACTCAAAGAGTAGATGGTGGAGAATTTCCAGCGGTTTTCACCGTACACCCGGTTATACATATCCGTAGATGCCACAATGCCTTTTTTCTCATTAGGCAAGTCAATGCCGAGCTCTGTACCAAACCCAAAGGTTGTGATTTGCTCCCGCCAGCTTGCTAGGCCAATGGCAGTATCTTTGAAGGTGTTTTTAGACTTACCTTGGTTGATGAGAGCCCGGAATACCTGGTAAAAGTAAGGGTTGCAGGATGTTTGAATGGCAATACTCAGGTTGCTGGGAGCCGCATGTGCGTGCGAACACTTTACCAGGCTCTGGTTGCAGGGGTAGCCTGTATTGGGCGTGATAACTCCTTCCTGTAGAGCTACGAGTGCCTGTGCCAGCTTAAAGATAGAGCCGGGTGGGTTGCTGCTTGCCATGATGGGACGATTGAACATGGTTTTGTTCGAATCACTAAGCAGGGCCACGTAGTTTTTGCCGTAGTCCTTTCCAGTAAAAAGGTTGGGGTCGTAGAAGGGGGAGGACACATAGGCCAATACTTCTCCTGTGCTCGGCTCGATGGCAACAACACTGCCTTTTGCACCATTCATCAGGAACTCACCATAGGCCTGCAGGTCCAGGTCTATGGTGCTGATCAGGGTTTGGCCGGCTTGGGAAAGGGTGTCGTAGGCGCCGTCCTTGAACGAGCCTTTCTCCACACCCCGCACGTTCACCATTTTGTACTTTACCCCGCGCTTGCCCATCAGGTATTTTTCATACTCCAGCTCAATGCCGCTCTTGCCAATGTAGTCGCCGGGACGGTAGCCGCTGTAAGTAGAGTCTTCCAGCTGCTTCGGGCTGATTTCGGCAATGTAACCCAGGGCATGTGCCAGGCTTTGGTGCGGGTAACCACGCGCTGTACGGGCATTGATGTAAAAGCCGGGGAAATCAATGAGATTGTCCTGGATGCGGGCAAATTCCTCAGTGCTTAGCTTTTGGTAAAAAGCAGACGGTTGTACATAAGAAAACGCGCGCGCCTTTTTAAGGCGCTCCCGCACATCCTCCAGGGGTAAGTTTACCAGTTCCACTAGGCGAAGTGTGTCCAGCGCCTTCACCTCCTTTGGTATCACCATCAGGTCATACACAGGCGTGTTCTGCACCAGCAGTTCACCGTTACGGTCATATATCAGGCCCCGGAACGGATACTGAATAACCGACTTGATGGCATTGGTTTCGGCAGCCTGCTTATAGCTGCTGTCCACCACCTGGATGTAAAATAACCGGAGGGCAAAAAGGGCACCCACCAGCAGGAAGATACCTTGAATAATGTACTTGCGGGTTTCTAAGTAGTTCATCTATAATCTATCCGCTCTCGTTTAGGCGAAAAGAACAGGAGTTGGATAATGACTATCACTATTGTAGTGAAAAGGGTGCTTACCAGTATCTTACCTATCGTGTACAAAGCTGTCTGGAAGTTTATTGTCTCCAGAAAGAACACTGCCGCATGGTGGAACAACGTCAGTGTGAGCGAATAGGCCAGAAACCAACGCCAACCCATCACATGTATGTTAGCAGAATCACCGGCATCATAACCATCCCGTGGTGTCAGAAGGTTCAAAACAAGCGGCCTTAAAAATGCCAGCAGCACGCTGGCGGCGGCATGTATCCCCACGGTGTCGTAAAACATGTCTACCGTAAAGCCAGCTAAAAAACCAATGAACAGCAGCCATACCCTGTTCATGCCAATAGGCAGGAACAGCAGGAAAGCAATGTAGATAAAGCAGAAACCGGTACTAAAGAGCACCAGGTTATCCATCAGCAGGATCTGTAATGCTACAAACAGTATAAACTGCAGGATATTCTTTATGCCAAATCTACTGTTCATCGATTATAATCCCTGCTTCCAGTTCCAGATTTTCGCGTTCTTCTTTTTTCGTGTTTTCCACCACATACACATAAGAGAGCTGCGCAAAATCAACTGCCAGCTGTATGGTGATGGTATAAAAGCTCTTATCCTGCTCTTTCTCTACAGAGGTAATGGTGCCAAGCAGAATGCCTTCCGGGAATACGGTGTTAAAGCCGCTTGTCACGATGGTGTCGCCTTCAGCAGGGTTTACGTGTAGCGGAATGTAGTCCAGCATGGCCGTGCGGTAATCACCGCCTGTCCACTTAACTGTGCCAAAGGTGTCGCTGCTCTTTATTTTGGCTGAGACAAGCATCTGCGAATGCAGCACAGAGGTGACCGTAGCATAGTTTCGTGATACTGTCTTCACGCGCCCTACCACTCCATCTGGAGATATAACGCCCATGCCCGGTTCTACGCCATCAGCAGCGCCAACAGAAAGTGTGAGGTAATTGTTCATGCGGCGCACAGAGTTGTTGATAACCCTGCCGGCATGCAGCACATAGGGTGCCGTTTTGCTTGTGTCGGTGGCGGCGTAGAAGGTGGTGTCCAGTACATTGGTGCTATCAGAAACCTGCTGCGTGCGGAATCGCATCAACTCCTTCCGCAGTTCCGCATTCTCATGCGCCAGGGTGTTGTTGACAGACGTTAGACGGAAATATTCTGTTACTCCGCTTTGGAACTCCAATACCTGCCCCACGTAGCTGTTTGCGGAGTTGAAGAAGGCGGCGCCCTGGTACGTATTGTAACGCACAATCAGGTATACGCACAGCACCTCCAACAGTACAAACAGGAGGAAAGCACGGAACCGGTAAATAAAAGCAAAAAGATTCCGCATGGGGAAGCCCTGTTAGGTTAGCAGGACATTCTTAAATCCTTCAATATTCTTAATAGCAGCACCTGTGCCACGCACCACAGCCCTTAGCGGGTCCTCAGCGATGTGAATCGGCAGCTTTGTTTTGGCAGCAAGACGCTTGTCCAGGCCACGCAGCAGCGCACCACCCCCTGTCAAGTGAATACCATTGTCGTAGATGTCTGCCGACAGCTCCGGCGGCGCAATCTCCAGCGCCTTCAGAACAGCCTCCTCTATTTTAGAAACAGACTTATCCAGGGCGATGGCAATTTCCTGGTACGTTACCTTGATTACTTTCGGAATACCCGTCATCAGGTCACGGCCACGGATTTCGTAGTCGGCAGGCGGGTTTTCTATCTCTGTGAGCGCGGCACCTACCTCTATTTTGATTTTCTCGGCAGAGCGCTCTCCGATCAGCAGGTTGTGCTGGCGGCGCATATAGTCCAGGATATCTTTGGTAAACACATCTCCGGCGATGCGGATAGACTGATCGCACACGATGCCGGAAAGGGCAACTACGGCAATTTCTGTTGTACCACCACCTATATCCACAATCATCGAACCGATCGGCTGCTCTACGTCAATGCCGATACCAATGGCAGCCGCCATAGGCTCCTGTATCATCCATACTTCTTTGGCGCCGGCATGCTGAGCAGAGTCACGAACGGCACGCTTTTCTACTTCCGTAATGCCGGAAGGAATACAGATTACCATACGGTGCGACGGCTGGAAGAGGCGGCGGCCTGTGTCAATCATCTTGATCATGCCGCGAATCATTTCCTCGGCCGCGTGAAAGTCAGCAATTACTCCGTCCTTCAGGGGGCGGATAGTTTTGATATTCTCGTGGGTTTTCTCGTGCATTTGCATCGCCTGACGTCCGATTGCCAGTACTTTGCCTGTGGTGCGGTCTACGGCGATAATGGAAGGCTCGTCTACTACAATTTTATCATTATGAATGATCAGCGTATTGGCAGTACCAAGGTCAATTGCTATATCACTGGTCAAAAAGTTGAATAGTCCCATTTATGAAGCGTTAGGCCTGCTTGCCTAATTATATTTTAAGTATACAATATTTCTAATCAGAAACATGCCGCAAAATTAGTGAATTTCAGCGGAATTAATAATGCAGTAACCAAAGCCTGTAGAATTAATGTTTTTATTTGCATATACTGCCTTTCCCCCTGCTGCAGGAGAACCTGTATAACGACCATGACAGCTCAAAAATTGAGTAGTCTTTTATTCCGTTGCATGAGGCAGCGGTAGGTAAACCAGCAGGGAAACCATAGAAAAGCCCTGACTTTAGCTGAAAGTCAGGGCCTTTGGCAGAAACAAGTATTAATTTCTAGTGCTTAAAATGACGCACGCCTGTCATGACCATGGCCATGTTGTGGGCATCGCAGTAAGCAATAGAATCCTGGTCTTTGATAGAGCCTCCTGGCTGCACTACTGCTTTGATGCCGGCCTGGTCTGCAATCTCCACACAGTCCGGGAACGGGAAGAAAGCATCGGAGGCCATCACAGTTTTGCTTAAGTCAAAGTTGAAGCTGCGCGCCTTCTCAATTGCCTGGCGCAGGGCATCTACGCGTGAGGTCTGTCCTACACCGCTCGAGAACATCATCTTATCTGTTGCCAGTACAATGGTATTCGACTTGGTGTGCTTGCAAACCTTGGCGGCAAACACCAGTGCCTTCCTCTCTTCTGCTGTCGGCTCGCGCTTGGTAACGGTTTTGAAATCGGCTTCTGTTTCAGTCGCTAAGTCTTTATCCTGCTCAATTACACCGTTCAGCAACGTCTTGAACAGTTTATTTGGCAGCTCTACCGGCTTTTGCTTCAGCAGGATGCGGTTTTTCTTGGAGCGCAGCAGTTCCAGGGCATCAGCATCGTACTCCGGGGCAATCAGCACTTCAAAGAACAGCTTGTTCAGTTCTTCAGCAGTGCTCAGATCAATCTTTCTGTTGGCGATGATCACGCCCCCAAAGGCAGACACGGGATCAGAGGAAAGCGCAAGCAGGTAAGCTTCTTTTATAGTGTCAGCAGTAGCGCAGCCACAGGCGTTCGTATGCTTCAGGATGGCAACAGTAGGCTCTTCAAATTCAGCGCCCAGTGCCACAGCAGCATCCACATCCACCAGGTTGTTGTATGATAGTTGCTTGCCGTTCAGCTGCTCGAAAAGGTCTTCCAGCTTGCCGTAGAACGCACCGTTCTGGTGGGGATTCTCGCCGTAGCGCAGCGGCGTGCTTTCACGCAGGCTCTGCTTAAATACCTCCTCTTCGCCGTTGGCGTTCAGGTAATTGAAGATATGGGTGTCGTAGTGCGAAGACACATCGAAGGCCTTGGCGGCAAAACGCTTGCGGTCTTCCAGATCGGTGGCGCCGTCTTTTGCCTGCAGCAGTTCCACTACAGCATCATACTGGTCTCTGGAGGAGACAATCAGCACATCTTTAAAGTTTTTCGCTGCAGCACGAATCAGGGAAATGCCACCAATGTCAATTTTCTCAATCACGTCTGCCTCTGAAGCACCGGAGGCTACTGTTTCTTCAAATGGATACAGGTCTACTACCACCAGGTCGATGGGCGGGATCTCGAATTTCTCTCTTTCTGAAATGTCGCTTTCGTTGTCGCGGCGGTGCAGGATACCACCAAACACTTTCGGGTGAAGCGTTTTTACACGACCTCCGAAAATAGACGGGTATGCAGTCAGGTCTTCTACGGCTACAACGGTAGCGCCCTGCTCCTCTAAAAACGTTTGTGTGCCGCCCGTGGAGTAAATAGTCACGTTGTGCTGCTTCAGCAGCTCCACAAGTGGCTCCAGGCGGTCTTTATAGTAAACTGAAATGAGTGCGGATTTAATTTTAACGGATTGCATGGGATAGATTGTTTGTAAGGTTAATCTTCTATATCTGGTTGATTTTGCTCTTTTATCAGCTGCTCCACCACCAGTGGCAGGTACTGGTGCTCCAGTTGCAGCACACGGGCAGCCAGGTCTTCAGGCGTATCGTTGGGCAGGACCGGGCAGCGCTCCTGCCGTATGAATGCGCCTTTGTCATATTCTTCGTTAATGTAGTGGATGGTGATGCCCGACTCCTTTTCACCAGCCTGCACTACAGCCGCGTGTACGTTCAGCCCATGCATGCCTTTGCCGCCGTACTGAGGCAGCAGGGCCGGGTGAATGTTGATGATGCGGTTTGGGAATGCCTGGAGCAAGTTTAACGGAACCAGCCACAGGAAGCCAGCCAGCACAATCAGGTCCGGGTTAAACTGCTGTATCTGCTGCAGCACCTTGTCAGATTGGTAAAACTCTTCGCGTGTAAACAAAAGAGCCGGGACGTGATACGTCTCGGCTCTTTTTAGGGCATGCGCTTTGGGATTGTTAGAGAACAGGGCGGCCACACAAATGTCAGGGTGGTGCTCGAAGTACTCCAGCAGGCGCTGGGCGTTGCTCCCCGATCCCGAAGCAAAAATGACTATATTCTTCTTATCTGGTCGTTTCAAAAGTACAGCTTGTAATGAAGCCGCAAATATAACGGGTTTGGCTGTAGAAGCCAGCACGTATAGCTGATATTATGTGGAGGAGGGAGTAGAAGGCACCCCAAACCAAAAGATTTGTTATTATACCAGCTTCAATTCTATAGCATAATTATTTCCTTACGGAATCCACTTAATATCCTTGAAATTTGGCTTTCTCTTTTCTAAAAAGGCGTTGCGTCCTTCTTTGGCTTCCTCCGTCATATAAGTCAATCTGGTGGCTTCGCCGGCGAAAATCTGCTGCCCTACCATACCGTCATCTGTGGCGTTGAAGGCGAACTTGAGCATTTTGATGGAAGTAGGAGATTTCTCCAGTATTTCCTGTGCCCACTGGTAAGCGGTGTCCTCCAGTTCATCATGCGGAATCACGGCGTTCACCATACCCATCTCATAGGCATCCTGGGCCGTGTAGTTTCTGCCCAGGAAGAATATTTCGCGGGCGCGCTTCTGGCCTACCATCTTCGCCAGGTAAGCGGATCCGTACCCGCCGTCGAAGCTGGTGACATCGGCATCGGTCTGCTTGAAAATGGCATGTTCTTTACTTGCCAGCGTCAGGTCGCAAACCACATGCAGGCTATGGCCGCCACCTACCGCCCAGCCAGGCACCACGGCAATTACTACTTTCGGCATAAAGCGAATTAGGCGCTGTACTTCCAGAATGTTCAGGCGGGGCATTCCTTCCTCATCCACATAACCCTGGTGGCCGCGTGCAGTCTGGTCGCCTCCACTGCAGAAAGAATAAACACCATCTTTTGTAGAGGGGCCTTCTGCGGAAAGCAATACTACGCCGATAGAAGTGTCTTCGCGGGCATCCAGAAACGCCTCGAAAAGCTCTGCCACGGTTTTAGGCCGAAAGGCATTGCGCACGTTTGGCCTGTTAAACGCAATGCGTGCCACGCCATCTGACTTTTGGTAGGTTATATCCTGATATTCTTTAACGGTTTTCCAATTTGCTTTACTCATGTTTCATATTTTGTAGTAAAATTACGGCTTTTAGCCTTCATAGCACAAGCACTATACCTCCCTTGTATTCCAGAAGTTTCTTTAGTACTTAAGTAAGGTGAAAAGTGTCTACTTCTTTTACTGCTCCTGTCTGCAAACCGTTGAGGAGTAAGGCGCCAATCCGTACTCTGACCAAGCGCAGAGTAGGAAAACCAACCGCCGCCGTCATTTTTCTTACCTGCCTGAATTTTCCCTCCGTCAGCGTAATAGATACCCAACTGGTGGGGCCATGCCTATCATCCCTTATTTTCCGGCTTCGCTCCGGAAAGCCTGGGTCCTGCTCCATAATTTTTGCCACACAGGGTCTGGTAATATATTGGACTCCCTCTATGCTGACTTCCACCCCTTGCTGTAGCTTTTCAACCGCCTCTCCAGTTATAAGTCCGTCTACCTGCGCATAGTATTCCTTCTCAATGCTGTTGCTGCGGACAAACTCGCTTATTTTTCCGTCAGTTGTGAGTAGGAGCAGGCCTTCGCTGTCTTCATCCAGGCGGCCAATCGCCATAGTGCCTGTCGGAAATTCATGTAGCTCCGCCAGTAGCTTTTTCTTTTTCTGCTTTTTAGGGTCACGCACAAACTGGCTGAGGTAGCCGTACGGCTTATGTATAATGAAATGCCTGTGTGTCATCTGTGGGGCAGGGTGTAAATTTCAGAAACGTTGTGCCTTTTACTTCCGCTTCGCTTTCAGCGACCAGGTATAGTGGAATACGGCAACTGTATCCCCGCTTTCGTCTGTGCCTGTGCTGGTAGCAGTCACGGTCACTCCCTCTCCGGTAACTTTTGTCTCTTCAATGGCCTTATATAGCTGTTCACCATCGTTGCAGGTAAAAATAATCTTGCCCAAAGCTTTCTTTGTGAAGTCAGCCTTCATGTTCACAATCAGCATGGAAACAGGCGGAGTCGATTTATGTATGTGCATCATGCATAATACTCCTGTTGAGAGCTCAGCGGCCATGCTGAGGCAGGCGAAGTAAATCGAGTTAAAGGGGTTCTTGTTAAGATATTTGTATTGTATACTTACGGTAGCTGACTCCTGGGAGAGGGAGGTGATACGCAGGCCTGCTAAATAGGCCATAGGCAGCCGGGCCAGCATAAACAGACGGAACTTTACCGGAGAAGTAACCAGCTTCCGGAAAGTTGCAGCATTTTCTGTTTGGCGGGCCATGGCATTTTGTTTTAGTTCAGGTTTTGAGGTTGCACTTACTACGCCGGAATCCTAGTTACTAATTGGTCTCGCAAGTGCTGCAAACCCCCTGCGCCGAAAAGTGCAGGCTGTTCACCTTGTACCCTGAAGGTAAGGATAAGGAGGGAATATTAATTTCGTTCAGGCAAAAAGTCTGACCGCAGGCAGTACAGTTAAAATGGATGTGGTTGTCGTGGCGCTGCTGCTGGCTGGATGTTTCCCGTGAGAGCGCATACTTAACGGCCCCGCTCACATCGTGTATGCTGTGCACCAGCCCTTTTTCCTCGAAGGAGTGGAGTGTCCGGTAGAGGGTAACGCGGTCAAACTTATCACCCATCTGCTTTTCTATGTCTGAGTGGGCCAGTGCGCTCTTATTTTGCAGCAGCAGGGATAGTACCTCCAAACGGCAACCGGTTTTGCGGAGCGCGTACTGCTGCAGTAATTTTTTTGTTTTCTCTGTTGTATCAGCTTTTTGCTTTACCATAGGCTTGCAAATATACGTTATAACACAGAATTTTGATATATTACATTTAAATTGGTCATTTCAGATAACCTGTACTTATGTACTACGTATATATATTGATAAATATATGCTTTGTCACCAACAGGCTGAAGGCTTCAGTTGTGCCACATGAAATGGTTGTAGCAGGAGTAGAATTGCGAGGCTGAACCGGAAGATTTAGTTAAGAATGGCAGCGATGCTGCTATGCAATAAAGGTTTGCATGGCTGAAGTGCCGCGCCGCCTGATGACATTAAACACCCTTACCTTAACCTTATACCCTATTAGTAGCTAAGCCTGAAACCGAAGGTTTCAGGCTTTTTTATACCCACAGCATAGACAAAATTCCCATCAGCATGATGAGTTTGTTGAGGTTACTCAGGTAACTGAAGTCTGCTTTCCTATCAGACCGTACTAATTTTACTACCATCCAGATACTGGGTGCCAGCACCAGCACCAGCATGTAAGTATCAAAAATAAGCGGTGTAGAGGGGTGCAGGATAGCTGCTACCAATACAACTTGAAAGATGGCAATCAAGGGGTACAGCACATACTTGGCTCCCCGCATGCCCGCCACGATGGGCAGGGTACGGCAGTCAAAAGAGGCGTCTCCTTTCATGTCCTCTATGTCTTTGATGATCTCCCGGATAAGCGAGATAAGGAAGGCGAACAGCGCATAGCCCAGCGTTGTCTTGTTCAGCATGTCGTTGTACACGGCTACAACTAAAAGCATAGAGGCAGACAGCAGCGCAATGGCAACATTGCCTATAAGGAGGAGCTTCTTTAGCCTGGCAGAGTACCCCCACAGCAGCAGTACCGCTCCCAGGTTTATTAACCCGACGCGTACCATGAGCAACGTACCAACGGCTACACCCACAAAGGAAAGTATCAGGTGCGCGAACATAGCCCGGCGCCTGCGGATGATACGCCCTACCAGCAGCCGGTCCGGTTTATTAATGGCATCAATCTTCACATCATAATAATCGTTGATGATGTAACCGGCTGCTGCAATGCACACCGTGGAGAACGTAAGAGCCAGGAAGCCCGGCTCCAGCACCTTCTCCCAATTTACACCCGCTGCTAAAAGGCATGCCTGTACCAGCGCCTGGCTCAGCACAACCAACACCAGGTTCTGGGCGCGTATCAGGGTTAAAAAGGGCTTCATGTATAAGGTGTGGAAAAGGCTGAGTCAAAGGTAAGGCAGCAAGTGGAAAAGGCAATAAAAAAGCCCCTTGTGCAAGGGGCTTTTCCTGTAACGGTTAAAGTAAACTATATTAGATTCTTTTCACGTTTACAGCGTTGATTCCTTTTTTACCTTCCTGAGTGTCAAACTGTACAAGGTCATGCTGCTGAATGTCAACGCCATTCAGACCGCTGGCATGCACAAAGAAATCTTCATTAGTCTCGTCTTCAGTTATAAACCCATAACCTTTTGACTCAATAAAAAACTTTACTTTTCCTGTCTTCATAAAAATGAATAATTAAAATGGGGTATTAAACTGCACGTAAACTAAAAAATTATTTTTATATATACAATAGTATATTAAAAGAAATCTTCTATTCAATTGTAAAAAAAGTATATATATGCTTTTGCTGTTCGTCAGCTATGCTGCTTACCAGGTGTCCTGCGCTTTCATGATCTTCTCAATCAGCTCCCGCACAGCACCCTGGCCTCCTTTTCTGGTAGAAATAAACGTGCAGATTTCTTGTACATCATCGGCGGCATCGGCTGGGCAGGCACGCAGGCCACAACGCTGCATCACCTCAAAGTCCGGCATGTCGTCGCCCATGTAAGCTACCGTGGCCGGATGGATGCCCTGCAGGTATATGTAATCTTCGAACGTAGTGACTTTATCTTCAGTGCCCAGGTAGATGTCCTCTATATCCAGTTGCTCGAGCCGCTTGCGCACACCTGGCTCGTTTTTGCCCGAGATAATAGCGACACGGTAGCCCTGCCGTATGGCATGTTTGATGGCAAACCCGTCTTTAATGTTGAAGGCGCGAACCTGCTCCCCATCAGCAAAGCAGTACAGCAAGCCATCGGTCAGGACGCCATCCACATCAAAAATGAAAGTGTTGATGCGGGTAAGATCTGTTTGAGTTATAGACATAGGTAAAGGATGGTTAGACAAAAGATTAACAGAAAGCCCTCATGCTGCTCTTTTTGCCACAGCGTATTAACGGTTTCTTAAAAGCAGAAAAAGGTCCTCCTTATCAGAAGAACCTTTAAAAGTATAAAAATCTAATGTATTTGGCCTATACGGCTGTTGAAAAAGCTTAATCCTGGTTGTCGCGCCACTCATACACCCAGGCAGCCTGTATCTGCTCCAGGTGGCCTTCGTTGGCTTGCTCACGCGTGCCTTCAAAATTTGGCAGCGACAGCACCCAGTCAAGTAACTCTGTAAAGCGGATGCGGTAGATCTTAGACTCTGTGAAATCGTCGCCGAACTTCTCGTACAGCGCCATGGCTATGTCTTCGTAATCGTTCCAGTGTATTGGTGGCTCGTAACTCTTATTCATCTTAAAAATAGTTTAATGGTTAAATGGCTAAGTGATTTTAAAAGTATGAGGCCACCAGCACAGGGAGCCCGACAATTTAACCATGTAGCCATGCAGCAATTCAAATTAGTGTCCCAGGAAATCCTGCTCCGGAATGGTAATTACAATGTCTTCATTGCCCTGCACCACGCACTGGCAACCCAACCGTGAATTGATGCGCGGGTCTACAGCACGGTCAATATAATCCTCCTCTTTATCTGAAATTTCCGGCAGGTCGTCCATGCCGGCCTCCACATATACGTGGCAGGTGCTGCAGCCGCACACGCCGCCACAGTTATGTTGAAGCTTTATATCATTGTTCAAGGCTACATCCAGTACCGATTCCCCTTCTACAGCAGGGTGAGTCTCGTCCGGCGAGCCGTCTGCAAACTTAAAGGTTATATTTACAACTTTCATTTCTTCTATGTCTGAGTTAAAGGCGCAATTTACAAAGGCCATCAGCCGAATCAAAACTAGCGGCTGATGTTGGTTCTGTTACTTAAACCAGAGAAAACCAATTTTGGTTAGACTTTGTCTGTCTTGCCGCTCCCGCTTTGCGCCTGTTCCTGAATACTTTTGGAGAGTTGCCGGTAGAGCGAGGCATAGGTTGGGTGCTGCTCCAGTAGTTGCAGGTGCGCCTGCAGTACGTTCCCATCGCCCCGTACCGCCGGACCAGTCTGTACGGCAAAAGGGTTTTGCTGTGCAGCTTTGGTGATAGTCTCCTCTATAAGCGGTTGCAGTAGTTGCTTCGGTAGGTTTGCCTCCTGCAGTAGCTGCTGGCTGATGCCCAGCAGGTGATTGGTGAAGTTGCAGGCAAAGACTGCCGCCAGGTGCAGTTGCTTTCTTGCTTCAGAGGATACCTGGTACACCTGATTGCTGATGCTTTTTGCCAGGCTTTCCAGTTGATGCAGCGTCTCCTCGTCAAGTGCCTCCACCAGCAGCGGTACCTGCGCCAGGTCTACCGGTTTAATTTTAGAGAATGTCTGTAAAGGGTAAAACACTCCCACACGCGCTCCCTTCACCTGTTGCAGCAGTGCAAGCGGCTGTGAACCGGAAGTGTGCACCACCAGGGCGCCAGGGCTTACCTTCAAAGCAGCGGCTACGTCAGCAAGGGCAGCATCCGGAACGGCGATAATGACCATCTCCAGGTCGAAACTCCGGAAGTCAGGGGTTTTTATAGGCTGCGCTTGTGGCAGTTTGCCTGTTAAAGCCTCCCTGGAGGTGCGGCTGCGGCTGTAGACAGCCTTCACATCGTGTCCGGCTGCGGCAAGTGCCTGTGCCAGATGCCAGGCCACGTTGCCTGCGCCCACAAAGGCAATGCGCTTCTTCTTAGTCTGGGTCATATAGAAGCAAAAATAAGGTTAATCCCTATACAACCCACTCTTAAAAGAGAAAGCCTTTGCTGTGGAGCAAAGGCTTTCTGATGTATGACAGCGGCAATACTAAGCTGCCTGTACTTTTCTTTTCTGCTTCGGTGCAGTGGCCGGTTTCTTTGTAGAGCCGCCTTCTTTGTTACGGCGCACAATGGCCATCACAAACCCGATGCTCATGACAATGGTGCCTATCCACAGGATGTTCACAAACGGCTTCTCCATTGCTTTCAGAATGATATAGTCCTTCTGCGTGGCATTTACACCGATTTTAAAGCGGTTGTTTTCTGTGTCGATGTTCAGGAAGGTGATGCGCAGGCCAAGGTCAGCAATTTCTTCCGGCAACCGGCCCATCATCTGGTCTTTAATCATCAGCACAGGGTGCGCGTGGTAATTTTTGCGCTCTCCCATGATTTTCATATCTGCCTGCACGGCCACATCTCCCTGCGCCAGTTCTACACCAGGCACTTTCTCGATGCGCTCTATACCATTGAAAACAGCTACGTAATCGTTCAGGATAATTGTGTCGCCGGCTGCTACGTCAAACTCCTGCAGCTCGCCCCAGTCTTTCTCCTCATTCGGGTCCGGAACAGAAGAAACGTGTGAGTATAAGTCTTTGTCTATAAAGTGCTTGATATCCGGGGAGGCCAGTAAACCCATGTTCGGATTCACCTGCGCACGCGGGTAAAGCGTGAACTCCTTTTCGCCGTCTCGCTCTTTGTACTGCACCTGGTAGTACGTATTTTCCGGAGACTCCAGATCTAAAGTATCGCCTGTCTTAAAATATACCTTATCGCCTACTTTGATGTCGCCGCGGGCAATGGCTTTGTACTCATCTGCCGTCGGGAAAAGCAATTCGCGGTTCACGTACTCCGGCACGCCTTTCACTTCCTGGTACTGGCCGTGGTAGCTCACCGTATACTTGTCCATCTCAACAGGCGTGTTGCGCCACAGCAGCACGTTATCACGATTGATGTCGTCCGGGAACTCGCGGGAGTAGACCATACCAGACGTATTTTGCGAGATGATATTGGAGTAGCCGGATGAGAACAGGATACCAATCAGCATCAGGGCAATACCAATGTGCGATACCGCACCGCCTGAAAGGGCTACTTTACGGTGAAGCAGGTTCAGGATAATGCTTAGGTTAGCAAACACAGCGAAAAGCGCCGCCACCAGAAGGGTGATATAAACGGGGTTATCAATCGTTTCAGACAGCATGCCCATCTTCGACAGCACTATAACCAAGCTAGCGAAAAGAAGCGTGAGCATACCTGGTATAGTGATGGCATCCAGGAAGGTCTTCTTCGTGTTCTCGCCTTTGTTCCACCACAGCAGCTGCCCGATACCCGTCAGGATAGCGATACCTACACCAGCCCATAGCTGGAACTTAGTGTAGTGCTCAATCTGGTCAGCAGGCAGGGCAGCGTTAGACTCAATGCCGATAAAGCCCAGGAAGGAATTATATACCGGAATTGATGTCGTAGCCAGTACCTGGAAACCAGCAAGGCAAAGCACTGCAGCGCCGATAAACACCCAGAATTCTCCGTTGTAGGTCGATAGCTCTTTTTCTGTTGTCGGGATGCTCTTCCATCTGTATACCAGCAAGGCAACAGCCATCACAGCAAAAGCCGCTAAGTAAGCGAACAACTGACCAGATAAGCCAAGGTCTGTGAAGGAGTGCACGGAAGCATTACCTAGGATACCGCTTCTTGTTAAGAAGGTAGCATACAGGATCAGGATAAAAGAAGCGATAACAAGTATGTAAGAGGCTTTCAAGCCTTGCTTGCCTCGGCGATAAGCTACCATGGTATGAATAGCACCTATCAGCACCAGCCATGGGATATACACTGCGTTCTCCACAGGGTCCCAGTTCCAGTAGCCACCAAAGTTCAGCGTTTCATAGGCCCAGTAAGCACCCATCATAGTACCTACACCTAAGATAACGCCTGCAAAAAGAGCCCAAGGTAGCGCAGGCTTCACCCACTCTGTAAACTTACCTTTCCAGAGACCGGCCATTGCGAAAGCAAACGGCACCAGTGTCGCGGCAAAGCCCAGGAACAGCGTTGGCGGGTGAATCACCATCCAGTAGTTCTGGAGCAGCGGGTTCAGGCCAGTACCATCCTGCGGCACAAAGTTCGGGTCCATGGCGAATACCGGGGCATCTGTCATAAAGTCACGCATCAGGATAAAGGGAGAGGAGCCTATCTTCAGGTCACCAATCACAATACCCAATATCATGGAAGTCAGGAAGAGCTGCACAAACGAGAACATCGCCATGACAGGTGCTTCCCACACCTTATTTTTCTTGCCAGTGTTAATCAACACCACACCCAGCGCTACGTGCCAGAATATCCAGAGGAGGAAAGAACCTTCCTGACCTTCCCAGAAGCAGGATATCATGTAATGCACCGGCAAGTGATTAGAAGAGTGGCTCCAGGCGTAGTAATACTCGTAGCGGTGCTCGTAAATGATGTTGAACAAGCTGAAGACAACCATCAGCACAGCTGCCCCATGCACATAAAATGCACCACGGGCCAGTTTGCGCCAGCTATTGTCTCCAGTAGCCTCCACATTAGAGCGGGAGGCCATAAAATATGCGTAAGAGGATACAATGGCCGCCACAAATGCCACAATCACACTTGCATGGCCAATATCCCCAATTAGCGTATTTATCATCGTATGTAGTTAGAAAGTTGGGGAGTTAAAGATTTAGAGAGTTGTGAGTCATTTATTTTAACTCTATAACTTTCTAACTCTTTAACTCTAAACTAAATTAAAGGCTTGCTGTATTTTGCTGTACTTCTTTTTCCACGTACTTAGACGGGCACTTAAGCAGGATTTTGTCTGCCACGAACACATTCTGCTGCATATTGCCCGTAATCACCACCTGCTCTGAGCGCTCAAAATCCTGTGGCTTTGGGTTATAGTACACCACTTGCTGCTCCACACGGTTAGTGTCTACCAGCGTAAAGGTAAAGTAGTTCGGGTCAACCAGCGGGTCATAGTTCATGCCCACAATATGGCCCTGCGGGTCTTTCTTAAGGCGGCCTACCACGTGCACTTTTGTAGTGTTGCCTTCTTCGGCACGCTCAATGGCCTCTCCGAATGATACATAACTACTGGCATCACCCGCAGACGACATGATAATGCCGATGGCAAGAGCGATGACAACAATCCCGATGATGTGTGACTTCTTCATCTATGTATAAATAATATTTGTTCTTATTCTGATTCCTAACACGCTTTGAAGGAATATAAATCCATAGCGGCAGGCTAATTTTACATGATTTAAATCAGTGTTTTTATCTCTCCTTCATCTGGACTGGAACTGGCACATCACTACCGGTTAACCAGATCGTCTTTTAGCTGCATTTCCAGCTTACTTACCTTTCGGTCTAAGGAGATAAGGTATAGTATCATACCCACCAGCACGGTGAGTAGTACGGCTACCACTACGTAAATCTTACCGTCTTGGCGAAGGACGTCGGCCATTTCCACTTCCGGCTCAGCTACCACCGTTGTGGTGGCTTCTGACTGAGCCTGCACCTGCTGGATGCCTGCTGAGGTGCAAAGTATAAAGCACCATACTGCCAGTATTCTAAACAGTTTCATATAATCGTTGTCTGAGTAATTCTAATCTTGATTTCACGTTCACAATCCAAACGCCGAGCAGTGTCCAGCCGAGAACGGCAGGATAAAACACCACACGAAGGCTGCTGTCCAAATCGTAAGAGTTAAAGCCAGGGTTGCCGCCGTTGCCGGGGTGCAGCGAGTCTGTCATGCGCGGCAGGATGAACAGCAAAGGGATAAGGGCCACAAAGGCAAAAATGTTATACACGGCACTGATGCGGGCCCGCTGCTGCTGCTCGTTAAATGAACTGCGCAGCACGAGGTAAGCGAAGTAAATGAGCAGGCCAATGGCCGAGGCATTCTGCTTTGGATCGTTGCTCCAGTATTCGCCCCACGTAAACTTAGCCCACTCCATACCTGTTACAATGCCCAGCACACCAAACAGAATACCCACTTTGGCTGCCTCAGCGGCAATAACGTCATTTCTTACTGTTGGCTTGCTCAGGTATTTAATAGAGTAAGTAAAGGAGATGAGCAGGATCAGGATCATACCGAACCACATCGGCACGTGAAAGTACAGGTTACGGATGGTCTCGTTCAGGATAGCCAGGCGAGGCACCTCCGACAGCATACCAGCCACTACGGTAAAAACCAGTAGTAACACAGCCAGTATTTTCCACCAATGTTTCTTCATTCTTCTATAGTTAACAGAGCGCACAAAGCTCCTTTTACTCTAACATTTTATATCAGCTTTCGTCACCAATTGCGTCTAAAAAATTGCTTTTTTCTTCCGGTAAAAGCCAGAATCCTACGAACGCCAAAGGTACGGGAACAAAATATAAGAAACAGTGACCACGATCATGTTTATGGCAAGCAGCGTAAGCAGTTCGTCGAGGCTAAGGCTACGGTCGAGGCCATCCAGGGCATTTTTTGACATTTTGATGAGCATCAGCAGCATGGGTACAATAACCGGAAAGCTGAGCACGGCCATCAGGGTGCTGCTGTTGGCAGCCTTGGAGGCAATGCCTGAAATCATAGTCAGGGAGGTGGAGAATCCCACGGCTCCAAGCAGCAGCGAGAGCAGGAACATGGGCACATCCTGCACCGGGTTGCCCAGCACCAGCGCGTAGAACAGGAAACAGATGAGGGCCAGCACCAGCATCAGCAGGGTGTTGTAAACAATCTTGGCCAGTATCACGCCCTGCGGACTCACAATGGAGTAGAAGTAGAGCAACCGCCCCCGGTTCTCCTGCATAAAGCTTTTGGCGATGGCGTTTACCGATGTGAACAGCAGAATGATCCACAGCACCGCATTCCACACAGGCACCGCCAGCACATTGGAGCGCAACCCGAAACTGAGGTAGCAGACAAATACCACGCTGCCAACGTACAGCAGCATACCATTGAAGGCATACTTTTGCCGCCACTCCAGCACTAAATCCTTCTGAATTAAGTATAGAATCTCTTTAAACAGCACCGCTTCTCAGTTTTACCGCAAAGGTAAGGCACAAATTCTTAGGTTGCTAATTGTTGAATGGCTGGTTGTTGAATGGCTGACAGCTATATGTTAAAAGAAAAGCACGAACCGCTGTGGCCCGTGCTCTACATGTTTTTTACTATTGCTGATCCCAAAAATCAACAATTTAACCATTCAACAATTTATCAGTCCTTCTTCTTTTTCTTGTCCTGCTTGTGCTTAACCACTTTAGCTTCGCGGTAGAAGATAATTTCTTCTGCTATGTTGGTTACCTGATCGCCCACGCGCTCAATTTTTTTGATGATGGATAAAATAGCCAGCGCCTCCGAAATTCTTTCAGGATTATCAGCCATATACTTCGTCACGATGCCGTCTGACTTACGGTAAATCTTATCTAGGGCTCGGTCCCGCTTGATCAGTGTTTTGGCCAGCGCGGGATCATTATCTTTGAAAGCGACTCGGCAGTCTGCAAACATGGCGATGGCCTCATCGTACATCGGCAGCACCTTCGTCATTTCCAGCAGGGGGGCGCTTACGGGGGCATCAAGTTTTTTTGCGAAGCGGGCAATACCCTCCGCCGTGTCGCCGATGCGCTCGAGGTTTGCGTTTATCTTGAGCACGGCCAGCACCATGCGCAGGTCAACCGCTACGGGTGTAAACAGCGCGAAGAAGTTTTCGCACATGCGATCAATCTTTACATCAAACTGGTTTACTTTTCTGTCGCGTTTGATGATTTGCTTTGCCAGTTCCTGGTCGGCCTGCAGCATCGCCTCGCGGCCGCTCTGCAACTGGTACTCCACCAGGTCCCACATTTCCAGCAGTTTTGCTTTAAGTTTATCTAACTCTACATCAATATGAGGCATCTTTTATATGTTAATGGGTGAGGAACTAAAGGTATACGTTGAACAGACGCATATTATCTCAACCAAAACGGCCGGTAATATAATTTTGAGTGCGGTTGTCCTGCGGGCTCGTAAACATCGTCTTGGTCTTGGCAAACTCCACCAGTTCTCCCATGTAAAAGAAAGCAGTATGGTCGCTAACACGGCCGGCCTGCTGCATGTTGTGCGTCACGATGACGATGGTATAGTCGTTCTTTAGTTCGTAGATCAACTCCTCAATTTTAGCAGTAGAAAGCGGGTCGAGGGCAGAGGCTGGCTCGTCCATCAGCAGCACCGAAGGAGAGATGGCCAGGGCACGGGCAATGCACAGCCTTTGCTGCTGCCCACCCGACAGGGCCAGTGCTGACTGGTGGAGCTTGTCTTTCACCTCGTTCCATAGCGCAGATCGTCGCAGCGATTTTTCTGCTGCTTCCTCCAATACCGCTTTTTTCTTGATGCCCTGTATCTTCAGGCCGTACACCACATTCTCGAAGATGGTTTTAGGGAAGGGGTTGGGTTTCTGGAATACCATACCTACCTCTTTTCGAAGCTCATCCACACGCACGTCCTTAGCATAGATGTCTCTTCCATCTAACAGAATATCTCCTTCTGTCCGGAAGCCGTCTATGTAATCGTTCATACGGTTAAAGGTGCGCAGAAACGTAGACTTTCCACAGCCGGAGGGGCCAATGAAAGCCGTCACGTTTTTTTCTTCCATGGTAAGATTAATGTTTTTGAGGGCATGGAAGTCGCCGTAGTATGCATTCAGCTCTTTTGCTTCGAGCTTCGCTGTTTTTTTATTCATAAATGAAAAAATCGATAAAAGACATCAGGCGCAGGTATAAGCTTCTATTGTTATCTGGCCTTTAAACGCTTCCCGCCCTCACAGTATTTGAAATTGTTACAACGGTAGGAGGAAAGAAATATTAGCCCAGTGTTTTGAAGCTTATCCTGCTGCTCCTATTACCACTTTACTTTCTTTTGCTGCCTGTTGCGTAAGTATACGGCAATTCCGTTCAGCAAAAAGGTAATTGCCAGCAAAACTATGATGGCTGCCGCTGCATTCGTCAGGAATGCTTCCTGTGGCCTGGAAGTCCAGTTAAAGATCTGTATGGGGAGCACGGTAAACTCATCGAAAGGCGAGGCAGGCGCAAAAGGCACATACGCCAGGGCACCGATAACGATTAAGGGAGCCGCCTCGCCCACAGCGCGTGACAGTGACAGGATAATGCCCGTCAGTATCCCGCCGAAGGACGCTGGCAGGACCTGATTCCAGACAGTCTGCCACTTGGAGGCGCCCAGCGCATATGAGCCATCGCGCACGCTGCGTGGCACTGCTTTGATTGCCTCACGGGTGGTCACGATAATGATGGGCAGGATCAGGAGCGACAAGGTAAGTGCGCCGGCCAGCAGGCTACTACCCAGGCGCATCTGGCGCACAAATACCTCCAGGCCCAGCAAACCATAAATAATGGAGGGCACACCGGCCAGATTCGAGATGTTTATCTCCAGGAAGTTTGTCCATTTGTTCTTTTTGCTGTACTCCTCCAGGTATATGCCTGCCCCCACACCCAGCGGGAAAGCGATAACGGCAGTTAGCACCAGTATCCATAGTGTGCCGACCCAAGCTGTAAATATACCGGCACGGCTTGCCCTGCGTGAGGGCAGGCTGGTCAGGAAGTCCCAGTCGATACGGGAAAAACCTTCTATGGCGATATCAACAAGAAAGATGGCCAGAACAACCAGTCCGATGAACGTGCAGAACACCCCAAAAACCTGGAATACTTTATCCTTGAGCCTGTTCTTTTCTGAGTTAGTCATACTTTTCCTGATATTTCTTTTTGATCCAGAAGCTAACGTTGTTCAGTGCGAAGGTGAAGATGAACAGTGTGATACCAGCAGCAAAGATGGTGCGGTACTCCAGTGAGCCATGCGGCACGTCACCCAGGCTCACCTGCACAATATAAGTGGTGATCGTCTCGATAGGCACCAGCGGGTTCAGCGTAAGGCGTGGCTGCTGCCCGGCAGCAATGGCCACGATCATGGTTTCGCCTACCGCCCTGGAGATAGCCAGAATAACAGACACCACTATACCCGACGAGGCTGCAGGCACCATTACCCCAAAAGCAGTCTGCAGACGGGTAGAACCCATGCCATAGGCCGCCTCTCGCAGGGAACGCGGCACGGCGCTTATGGCATCTTCACTGAGCGAGGAAATCATGGGTATGATCATGATGCCCATGACCATACCTGCCGATAAGGCGTTGAAGCCAGCCAAGCCAGGTATAATTTGCTGCAGGAAAGGGGTAACCACTGTCAGGGCAAAGAAACCATACACTACTGTTGGAATAGTGGCCAACACCTCCAGCATCGGCTTTATGGTGAGCTTCAGTTTGGCGTGGGCGTACTCGTTCAGGTAAACGGCTATGGTAAGGCCAAGGGGCAGCGCTACCGCAATGGCAATGAAAGTGGTAAGCAGCGTGCCTGCCACCAGCGGCATAATGCCGAACTTTTTATCGGCAAAAAGGGGCGTCCACTCCTTTTCTGTCAGGAACCGGACAATAGATACTTCACTGAAGAAGGCAATAGACTCCGATAGCAATACCCAGATAATGCCTATCGTGATAAGGATTGTGATTACCGCTGATAACCACAACAAGCCCTCGATTATTTTCTCAGATACTCTCAAGGCGCTGCCTGTTTAGAAGCCTGCGTGTGGCAACGGGAATGCTGCCACACGCAGGCTGTTAATTTTCTGTTACTGTTGCTGGGTAGTAGCACTTGCGCCGGTGGCGAACTGCTCAAACTTCTGCTTTTGCTCCTGGTATATTTCTGCGGGCATTGGTATATAACCAACCTCTTCAGCAAGCTCTGGGGCATTGTCGAGGTAGAAGTTTACAAACTCCACCACTTCAGGACGGTTAGCCGCTTTTGAGTTCACATAGATATAGAGCGGGCGGGAAAGCGGCGCATATGAGCCGTCTTTTACAGTTTCCAGTGACGGCAGGATAGCTCCCTGGCCGTTGCTGTCGTTCTCATCATCCACCGGCACGGCTTTCAGCTTGCCTTTGTTCTCATCATAATAAGCATATCCGAAAAAGCCAAGGGCATACGGGTCAGTAGAAACGCCCTGCACCAGCACGTTGTCGTCTTCGCTGGCCGTATAGTCACCGCGGCTGGCGTGGCTTTCACCTACAATGGCTTCTGTAAAGTAATCGTAAGTACCGGACTCCACACCGGCACCGTACAGGTGAATCTCCTGGTCAGGCCACTCCGGACGGATCTGGTTCCATCTTTTGATAGTGCCCTGTGCGGCAGGCTCCCAAATTTTCTTCAGTTCTGCTACTGTAATGTCGTTTACCCAATCGTTCTCCGGGTGTACTACTACTGTCAGACCATCATAGGCTACAGGCAGTTCTACAAAAGAGATGTTGTTTTCTGCAGCAAGCTTTTTTTCAGATTCATTTATGGTACGCGAAGCATCCACAATATCAATCTCGCCGCGGGAGAACTTTTTCATGCCACCGCCCGTGCCGGATACGCCAACCGTCACCCTCACGTCCGGGGACTCTGCGCGAAATTCCTCTGCTACAGCTTCTGTAATCGGGTAAACCGTTGAGGAGCCGTCTATCTGTATATCGCCGGCAAGACCGCCTTCTGCCCCTTCGCTGCCGCCGCCACAGGCGGTAAAGAGCAGGGCGCCTCCCAAAAGGAGTGTTGTGTTTATTTTGAAGAAATTTGTTCTGAAGTTCAACATATAATAAGGTGCTTTGGTTGGATTTGCTTTGGATGAATCAAATATATTGATATCGTATTGTTTTCGCTATACTGCAATGAATATGAAGTAGTTGTGTTTTATGACCCAAGTGCCGATTATTCTTTATTATCAGGCTCTTACAAGTATGCAAAGTTGTGACACTGGCAGGCAACCTGCACCTTTTGAAGTATTAAGGAATTGTTAAGTTTAAAAAAACCTACAGCGCCACCTCCAACTGTAGCCTGAACTGGTACACATCATCGCGGCGCTCTTGCTGCTGCAGGGTAACGTCGCTTTGCACCTTCAGGCTATGGCCTACAATGTACTTCGATACACCCAGCGTATACTGGTTTTCTGCTCTTAATTCAGTTACAGCAGTAGGGTCGTAGCTTGTATAGCGGCCTGCTACTTCCCAGTTTGTTTTAAACAGGTAGCCAGCCTGCAGGTTGATGGCATTGCCTGTTATGAAAGTCTCTTCTACATTTCCCTCCGCGTCTCTTCTTACCACAGGCCCGCCTTCAGTTTCTTCGCCTGAAGAATTACTCAGGGCCTCTTTGTTGGCATATTCTGCCATAACTGAGAACCCCCTGTACTTAAACATAGCATCAACAAACACAGTACTTAGGTCCCGCTGTTCGCTTAGGAAATCACCAAGTTGGCCTCCTGCGCGATTGGTGCCGTCGTTGTAGTCGTAAGATGCGGCTATAGACAGCTTTGGCTTTTCCTCTCTGTAAATGTCACTGCCCACATAATCTCCTTCGCCCTCAAACTCACCAAAGGGCAGTACTTCCACGCGTGCCGTGTAGTCATAGCCACCAACATTATCAGTTGTGATGTTGCGGCCTTCACCCATAGATATAGAGCCTATTTCGCGCAGTACCACCTGACCTACCTGGTGTGCATGGTGCAGTTGTATACCTTGGTCCCGGTCAATGTTAAAGCGGGAGTTTAGCAGGCTACGGTCTACAAACTGCAGCTTTTGAGAAGAGATAACGCGTTCACGGTTGCTCGGCAGCTTTGTCTGGCCTACCCATAGCTCAAAATTTGGGGCAAAATTCCATTTCGCTACCGCATCCAGTATAATGTTGTCGGCAAAGTTGAACTGGGGCTCAAGGTCGCTGCCAATGTCCCTGTTGCTAAGGCCAAGTTCAATTTTATACTCCAGTTTCGGGGTAAATGCGAATCCTTCGAATTTAAGGCGGGATCTACGGATAAGGAAGTTGTCTTCCCATTCTTCTGCAGCTGAGGTAGTGCTGCCTTCATAAAGGGTTTGAAATCTTAAGCTGAACTTCATGCTGAATGAAGAGTCGGCAGCCACTAGATAAATGCCCTTGCCAAATTTGCTTTTGATGATGCTTTGGCTCTTGGCGCTGTTGCCCCATAGAAGCAACGTAAGGAGCACTAGAATAGCTCCTTTGATTTTATACTGCATTTTTCTTTAATCTGGGTGAGAACAAAATCATAATTTAATCTGAAGATGACGGCTGGATTACTATAATCAGCAGCAGTACAAACTTCTTAAAGTTGCCGCAGCACAGTTAGTCAGGCTGTTGCTGCACTTCCTCTTAAATCACGCCACAAAATAACAGCTTTACTGTTACTGCTTCATTACCGCAATGTTACGCTAATGTTAAGCTTAACAAGAAGGAGAAAAAAAGTGGAATGCACCTAATTAAGCATATTTAAGGGATTTTATGTTAATAACTTCCCCTGCTGGCTTTTGCTGAAAAGAATAATAGTGCCGCTTTAACATTCAGGTAACCCACAGGTAAACTGCAGATAAAATTAAGATAACCGCCTCTTAACAAAAGCGCCCTAACCTTAACGGTATCGTAACTGCGCCTTAAAACTGCCTTAAAGTAGCCGCTGTACTTTTGCAGCGAGACTAATTAACAGTAAATCAATGAAATCAATATTCACAATCCTCACCATTCTCACAACTACTATATGTGGATTTGCCCAGCAGGGAACACTGAAGGGTAAAGTGAAAGACAAAACTACCGGCGAAGACATAATCGGAGCTGTAGTTTTCATAAAAGGCACTTCCAAAGGAACAACAACAGACTATGAGGGAAACTACACGCTGCCATTGGAGGCAGGTGCTCATACTTTGTCTGTAACCTTTCTTTCTTATAAGCCTTTTGAACAGGCAGTTCAGATAAATGCCGGACAGCCTACTACCTTAAATGTGCAGCTCGAGGAGAACAGCACCCAGATACAAACGGTGGAGATTGTTGGTACGCGCCACACAAACACAGAGGCAGCTGTATTGGAGACAATGCGCGAGAGTGAAGTGGTAGTTAGCGGTGTGGCAGGCGAGCAGATTGCCAAGTCCATGGACCGTGATGCTGCCGAAACAGTGAAACGCATACCGGGCGTTACCATTCTCAACGACCGCTACGTGGTTATCCGGGGCATGAACCAGCGCTACAACACAGTGCTGCTGAACGATGCCCTCACGCCGAGTACGGAGCCTGACCAAAAGGCTTTCTCTTTCGATATTCTGCCAACTAGTGTCATCGACCGCATCATGATCTACAAGAACGGATCGTCGGAACTTCCGGGTGAGTTTGGGGGTGGCGTTATTAAGATATACACAAAGAATGTGGTGGAAGAGAACAGCACCAGTATCGGTGTATCGGGCTCTTACCGCGTGGGTACCACGTTTAACTCTTTCCTGACAGACAGCAGAAGCAAAACAGACTTCCTTGGCTTTGATAACGGCAAGCGCAGTATACCGGGCGATGTACCAGCCAGCACAGGCGCCTCACAGGGAGAAATGCCTCAAAGAAGTCAGCTGTTTCCCAATAACTGGGCACCAAAGTCAAGTACTGCCATGCCAGACCTGCGTTTATCGCTTGGCCTGAACCGCCGCTTTGATGTAGGCTCGCTACGTGTCAGTACGGTTTCGGCTGCTTCTTATAGCAACACCCAATCTATAACAGAAGGAACAAGAAACAACTACGGAGCCTTTAACGAGGAGCTTGGCAGAAGCGAACACCAGCTAAGCTACAACGACAAAGTATACACGAATAACGTCCGCCTGGGTGTTATCAGCAACTGGTCGGTTAGGTTGAACAATAACAACAAAATCGAATTCAGAAACTTGTTTAACCAGTTAGGCAGCAACGAGGTGTTAGAGCGCGAGGGAGTAGATTATACGAACGGTGATCAGAGACAACGCAACTATTCTCTGCGTTACGATAGCCGCTCTATCTACTCCGGACAGCTGCAGGGCACCCACGACTTCAACGACAACAAGTCTACTGTCACCTGGACCGGGGGCTATAACTACACCAACCGCAACGAGCCGGACTACCGCCGCTTCCGTACCGCCGATGATGACGAAGATGGTGTGTACAGGTTGCTGTACCAGCCAATCCCGACACTGCGAGATGCCGGCCGTTTCTACTCCGACCTCAACGAGCATGGGGTAATGGCGAACGGGCAGATAGAGCACCGTTTCTCAAGTGCAGACTCTACCTCAGAAGATGCCCCGAAGATAAGGGTGGGTTTTTATGCAGAGCGCAAGAGCCGCGATTATGCTTCCCGTTTCTTCTCGTTTGCACCGTCCAACACGTCTATGTTTGACCAGAACATTCCGTTGCAGCCCATCGGAAGCATATTTTCACCGCAGAATATAAACAACACGACTGGCTGGAAGCTACTGGAAGACTCTAACCCGCAGAACAACTACAGTGCCTACAACACGTACCTCGCCGGGTATATCGGAGCAGCCACGCCGCTTCTGAGCAACCTGTCCTTTTCAGGAGGTGTGCGTGTAGAGTACAACAAACAGGAGCTGGAGTCTTTAGGCTTTGACGGAAGACCCCTGAACAAGGAGAATCCGGTGCTAAGTGTATTACCTTCTGCTAACTTCACCTATACCTTCACTCCCCGCGCCATGCTACGTGCCGGTGCCAGTGTAAGTGTAAACAGACCTGAGTTCAGGGAAATCGCCCCGGCCCCATACTTCGACTTTGTGAACCTGCTGGAAGTGGTAGGTAACCCGGAACTGGATGTGGCAACCATCTACAACGGCGATGTCCGCTACGAGTTCTACCCGAGCCCAACGGAAATAATTTCTATCGGAGGTTTCTACAAATACTTTAATAAGCCAATCGAGACTGTGTTCCAGAACACAAGCGGCGCGAACACCATCACCTTCGCGAATGCTAAAAACGCCTATAGCTACGGATTAGAAGCCGAAGTCAGAAAGTCGCTGCTGGATTTATCAGAGTCCCGGTTTGTACAGAACCTGACACTGGTGCTAAACGCTGCCCTGGTGCAGAGCGAGGTGGAGCTAACAGATGAGTACGCTTCTTACCAGGCTGGCAAGCGCCAGATGGTGGGCCAGTCTCCTTATGTAGTAAACACTGGCGTGTATTACCAGGATGATGAACGCCAATTCCAGTTCAACGTGCTTTACAACGTAATCGGTACGCGCATTTTCGCAGCCGGCAGCAACCTGCGCCAGACTGTTTACGAGATGCCACGCCACCAGATTGACCTGTCCCTGACGAAAGGCATAGGCGAGCATTTCGAGATTAAAGCGGGTATTCAGGACCTGTTGAACCAGAAGACGCGCCTGATGCAGGATTCTGATGGAGACGAAGAAATCACTTCTGTAGATGAGTCTTTCAGAGATTTCCGCAAAGGGCAGTATTCAACTATTGGGGTAACCTACAAATTCTAACAACCACAAAACAACACATAACCAATTAACCTATTTATGAAAAAGTTAGCAAACCTATTATTGGTCGCTTTTATCTCTGTGTCCTTCTTCGCCTGCGAAGATGAAGAACCTGTAAACCCGCCGATGACAGGCGAAGAGTTTGTTGCAGCACAGGAAAACGGCATGACTGTTATCTCTGGATCTACGGAAGAAGACTTCACCATGAAGGCTAATACAAAGTATATGTTAAGGGGCTTTGTTTTTGTGAAAGAAGGCGCTACCCTTACCATTGAGCCTGGCACGGTGATCATGGGCGAGAAGTCTACAAAAGGCACACTCATTATTGAGCGCGGTGGTATGATTATGGCGGAGGGTACTGCTGCCAAGCCTATTGTATTCACCTCTGCGCAGCCAGTTGGCTCACGTGCTGCCGGTGACTGGGGCGGTATTATTATCCTGGGTAAAGCACCTGTAAATCTCGGCGCTGGTGCCAAAATCGAAGGAGGTGTAGAAAAGGAGTATGGTGGCAGTGATGCTGCGGATAACTCCGGAACATTGAAGTATGTGCGTATCGAGTTTCCTGGCATCGCTTTCCAGCCAGATAACGAAATCAACGGCCTTACTTTAGGTGGTGTAGGCTCAGGTACTACTCTTGATTATATTCAGATTTCACACAGCGGCGACGACTCCTATGAGTGGTTCGGTGGTACAGTAAATGCAAAGCACCTCATCGCTTACAAAACGGTAGATGATATGTTCGATACGGATAACGGCTATACTGGTAAGCTGCAGTTCCTGGTGGGCATCTCTGACCCTAACGTCGCTGATGCGTCTGCCTCTAACGGATTTGAGTCTGACAACAACTCACAAGGCACTGGTGCTACCCCAATTACTGCTCCTACTTATTCTAATGTGAGCTTGTTTGGTCCACTGGGCACAGACCCTGCTGCTGCAGTTAATCCTAACTTTGGACGTGGGCTGCACATCCGCCGTAATAACAAAACGAAACTGTACAACTCTATTGTGGCAGGATGGCCGGTAGGTCAGCTGATGGATGATGCTGCTACGCAAACTAACGCCACTGCCGGTGAGATGATTATCCGGAACACTGTTATTGCTGGTGTGCCTGCAGGCAAAGCCTTTGCAACGGCAAAAGATGTTACGCTTGATCTGGCTGCCTGGTTCAACGAAGTCGATAAGAACAACATGGTAGTAAATGATGCTGCTACGCTGGGTCTTTCCGGTTCCTTTGCTCAGAACGGCAATCCTGAATTTACAACCGTGACTACTTCTGTGGAGCCCACCTTCACCGGCCTCGATAATAGCTTCTTTGAGACTGTAGATTACATAGGTGCTTTCGGCGCTACTGACTGGACTGCCGGCTGGACTAACTTCAACCCACAAAGCACAGCTTATTAAGACATCAGGATAACTGGTTGTACATGTATGGGTGAGAAACATCGTTACAATCAGAAGTAGAGCGGCTTAGTCTCCCGCCCTGCGCGAAGCCCGCCTCAAAGGCGGGCTTCTTTTTATGTATGGCAGGATTTTACCAAAAGCCTGAGCTGGTGTAAATGTGAGGTAGCCCTAAAGCAGGAAAAAAAGCTAACGCCTGAAGCGTAACGGTAACTATGGTTTCGTTACATTTCAGGCGTTTCTGACTTCATATATTTGAATCAGCTTAGCCTTCAGAAGCAGAGTGTTCGGTGAAAGTAGAAGTATTCTTCACAGCAATTGTTCTTACGAACCTCCACTCAGCCTGTGCTTCACTGTTTGAGAATGATGCCATAATATACCCTCTGTCTGATGCATTCAGGTAATGCAGATCATCAATGAGTATAGTAAGCGCCTGTTCCAGCCCACATATTGTCTCAGGATCATTGCCAAAAAGCGCCTCAAGGCCAGGAGATGTCACAGAAGAGGCTGCAAACTCTACCCCGGCCCTAGTGCCTGATACAGTTGTTAGATCTGAATGCCAGGCATTGTGTGTGTCTCCGGCCAATGAAATGAGCTTTTTCCCTGCTGCCGCCGCGTATACTATTTCCCGCTCCACAGGATAGCCATCCCAGGCATCGAGGTTGTAAGGCAGTACCGTTTCTATCCTGGCTCTCTCTGTAGCAGTCACAGTAGGGTCTCCCTGAAGAATCCTGACCTTGATGGTGACTAATTCTGTGACTGCCGAGGTAAACTGGGCAAACACCTCCGGGCTGGCGTTGCCTAAGGCAATCTGACCTATAATGAGGAGCAGTTCAGCAGGAACAAACATCTTGGCCATCAGCACCTGGCTTCCTAATACCTGCCATTTTGCTGAACTGGTACCCAGTGTAGACATCAGCCACGAGCGTTGCTCAGAACCTAAAATGGTTCGGTTCGGGTTTTGCCAGGCTGCCAGAAAGGCTGCAGCGTCTAGCCCGGTTGGTGTTATATAGTCTGTGTAGTACAGTTGCTTGTCTCTTCCAACGATTCGAGTATCCAGCATCATGAGGTTGACAAGGCTGGCAATTTCAAAGTTTCTGTAAATCTTAGCATTATCAGTAACCCGTGCAGGCAGATACTCATGCCATGCCTGTATAGCGTTTAGTTTTCTTGTCTCATAACTGCCTTCACCTGGCTGGTGGTTTAAGGCTCCATTTTCATAAGCATCGTTTGCAACTTCATGGTCGTCCCAAACACATATAAACGGCTTTAACTGGTGGAGTTTCTGCAATTGTTCGTCTCTTCTGTACTGCCGGTACCTGGCCCGATAGTCACTAAGCGTTATCGTTTCTCCTGCCGGATGGTGTAGTCTTCCCAGTGCAAGGGTCAACTCATTTGTGCCATAGCCACCAATCTCGTATTCATAGATATAGTCGCCTAAATGCACCACTACATCCGCATCTGATTCCGCCACTGCGCCATACACATTAAATAAGCCTGACTGATAGTTTGCACAGGATACCACCGCCATCTTCACCTCGCTGGCTTCCCCGGCAGCTGGCAGCGTTTTGGTTTCCCCTACAACTGAAATAGCCCTATTGCCTTCGCTTCTGAACCGGTAATAATATTTAGTGTTAGACGTGAGGTTGCTCACATCTACGTTTACCGTATTGTCGCTTGCTGTATCTATCTCCACAGACTGGCTGACCAGCACCTGTTTAAATTCCCTGTCCCTTGCTACATCGAGCATAAGTTCGGGTTTTCCCTTTTCATAAGCGGCAGGAGTATAGCGGGTCCATAAAATCACCCTATCCTGCGTCGGATCGAAACTGGCTACCCCCTCAGAAAAACCAAAGTCTTTACTTGGAATATAGTCATCAATAACCTCGCAACTGGTGAGTGCAGATGGCAACAAGGTTACGCCTGTTGCTGCAATAACAGAATTCCGGATAAAGTTTCTGCGGCTTAGCTTTTGTAGAAATTCCTGCTAATTCATGTGCGGCTTAGTAAGATTGTGTGAAAGATTATAATATAATAATGTGTAAAGAGTGAGGTTATAACGTTTTTAATATTTTATTAGGCTATGCTTATTATGGGAATACCATCTTTTTTTGAGTTAAGACATAAAGAAGCTGCAGGGTGCTCTTCTGCACACCGTGTACTTGTCCTTAAAGTCGTAGGACTTTGCTGTTCATGAGGACTTTATGAGAAGGTATGGGGGTAGATGTAATGTCGGGCGCAGCGGGTTTGAACTTCAGAGGATGCTGTTATAGCGAACTAAAATAATCCGGCAATAGAGAAAGGTGGTTTGTAGTGCAAACTATGCGCTACAAACCACCTTTCTTCATAAAAATATAGCTGTTGCGGCCTTCACTGCTGATGAGCGTGTACGGGGAGAAGCGCCGTATAATCTAAACACAGAGCGGTTCAGTTTCTCGCTCCGCAAAACTGCCTGCTTGAGAGCAGCCAGCTTTGTGCCCCAGCATCAGCCAGGCACAAAGACAGAGGTGTTTTAAGCCTGCATATCGCCTGGACTTTCTCAAAAAGCGCCGAAAAGAAAGTAAGCAAGAACTATTATAATGATTATACCAACGCATCCTATACCGGCACATCCGCCCCGGCCTCTTCCGCCGCCGCGCCCTCCGCCCATGCCACCCATTAGCTTGCGCAGCATGTACATTTTAAATAAACCCCTTAGCATATCCTGTAATTAAGTTAAACAACACAATGCCTCCCGTACCTGTTGCTGGTACAATGTGGTACAGCAGAATAAGAGGTACGCAGGTGCCAGAAGAGTGTTGGAGAGAAATATGAAAGTGTGTGAGAAGTCACAGCATCAGCTAAAACAAGAGAACCGGCCAGGGCCGGTTCTCTTGTTTTAGCTGATGGGTACTTTCCGCAGAATAGCCTCTATAAAATCTTTTGTTTTAATGCCGTCTGCCTCTGCCTCGTAGTTGAGTATAATGCGGTGGTTCATCACATCATGCGCTACTTCCTTTATGTCTTCCGGCAGCACATAATCCCGCTCATCAAAGTAGGCAACTGCCTTTGCCGCACGGTTCAGGGCTATACTGGCTCGTGGCGAAACGCCAAACTGGATGTAGGGTGCAAATTCGTTCAGGTCGTAGTCGGCAGGGCGGCGCGTGGCGAACACCAGTTCGATGATATACTTCTCCAGCGTTTCTGATATCTGTACCTGGTTCATCTCATTCCGGATAGAAAAGATATCCTCCTTCGACAGCACTTTAGACACCGTGTCTGAATAACTCATGTTGGCCATCCGGCGCATGATCTCCAGCTCGTCTTCTTTCTTCGGGTAATCGATGTAGACCTTCATCATAAAGCGGTCTACCTGTGCCTCGGGCAGGGGGTAAGTACCTTCGTGCTCTACAGGGTTTTGCGTGGCCAGCACCAGGAAAGGCAGGTCGAGCATATAAGTTGATTCGCCAATAGTTACCTGCTTCTCCTGCATTGCCTCCAGCAAGGCCGACTGTACCTTGGCTGGGGAGCGGTTTACCTCATCGGCCAGAATGAGGTTAGCGAATATCGGCCCCTTCTTTACCTCAAAAGCAGAGGCGTTCTGATTATAGATCATGGTCCCGATCAGATCAGAAGGCAACAGGTCGGGCGTGAACTGGATTCGCTGGAAATCAAGGTGAAGTGCCTTGGAAAGGGAGTTGATGGTTAATGTTTTTGCCAGACCAGGCACCCCCTCCAGCAAAATGTGCCCGCCGGTAAACAAGCCAATCAGGAGGCGGTTCACCATGTAAGTCTGGCCAACCACCACTTTACTCACCTCATGAAAAACCTGCTTTATTTTTTGCTGGTGTGCCTTCACTCTGTCCGGGTATATCAGTTCTTCTACTGGCATGTATAATCGTCTGTAAAACGCATAAATATAGTAATAATACGAGATTAATGAGAAGATATTGTGCTAACAAAAGCCTTCGGCCCGTGCAGCACCTGTTAGGTGGTTGCACGGGCCGAAGGCAGGAACCATTCGGTAGCCCATACAAAAAGCCCACCCTGCAGCTGCAGGGTGGGCTTTTTGTATGGTTTCTCAGGCAACTACTCCGATAGGTATAAATCCCCCTCAAAACCGTGCGCGCGCTGGTTTTTGAAGCGGGTGATGTCTGCCTGCATATTATCGTATATTTCCTGCACCTCTTCGTACTCCTGCGCCAATGGCTTGATGTGCTCACTCAGCATCTTGGCAGCCAGCGGGTAAAACTTAGCGTCGTCTGTGTTCTTCGCATTTACCTTAAAAGAGCTGACAGCGCTCTCCAGCTTTTTCATGGCAGCCGGGTACTTGCCTTTAAACTGCTGAATGGTATCGCGGAGTTTTTCCCGTATCATCAGGTACAAGTCCTCCTCAAAGGTCATTCCGAAGTCATCATCCTCTTCTTCGTCATCAAAATCGTTGCTGGCGAAATCGTCATCGTAGTCAAAATCTTCTTTCATGGCTGATAATAAGGTTCTGTTTTTAGTTAGGGTACGGGTTAAATTCTTCTTTGTGTCAGCTTGCACTGCTTTTTCAGGAAAAACTGTTTAGGTATTCCATGCTCCGGCGCAGGCAGAAGGCATAGCAGCTGCATAATTAATGTTTAGCCTTCTCTTTTGCAACAGCCTACGGTTCTCTTTTGAGCCGGTTTTGCTTTTTTAAGGGAGCGGATGATTCCATCCTGTTTAAGGGCAGAAACATCGTGTCAGGCGGGCCATCAAAATAGAGAGGCCGTTGCTGTTGCAACGGCCTCTCTATTTTATACTTTTTGCGAAGGATCAGGAAAACTTTCTCTCTATCAGGCGCAGCAGCTTGTTTACATGCTCCTGCTTTTTGCTCCAGTCATACTTGCCGGCCAAGTCGTGGGCTACATAGCGCTTCGCTTCCTCCGGGTTGTTGTACTCGTCCAGTGCTTTGATGGTGTGGTAGTAGGTCATGTTGTCGCCGTTAAAGAGCTCATTAATAAAGCTGAAGCGCTGGTTGATAGAGATAGAGTTCTTCAGCGACTCAATCTTCTGGTTGCTGTGCGAATCGGCCAGAGAGGCAGAGGGAGCCTTCCGGAAGTTGTCGTTCAGGGTCGGGCGTGCATTCTTTGGTGCCTCCTCTGTATCCTCATCTTCTTGTGGGCGGTAGGCAGAGCGTGTTGCCGGTGCTGCAGGTGCTGATGCCTCGCGCTGTGCCGTATGGATAGGCGACACGATTTCCCGTTCACGCACCGGAGCAGGCGGTGTAGGCATTGGAACCGGAGTAGCAGCTACAACTGGTGCTGGCTGGCCAGTCACTTCCTGCTCTGTTATAGGCAGCAGACTGCTGAATTTCTGCACTAGTTCGCTCAGCGGAGTGCGCTTGCCCTGGTTCGCGTTCACGTACAGCTTAAAGCGGCTCAGAATATACTCCCTGTCGCGGCTGCTGGAGGAGAGGGTTTCTACAAAACCGGCAAAAAGCGGCTTGTCGATGTCGATGTATTTCAGGTTCTCCTGCAGCTTAGGCAGCGCTATCTCCTCCTGTATGCGCAGGAACTTTTCCTCGAATGTTGTCACCGGGGCCAGTACTACAAGAAACGTGTCATAAATGGCCTTTTGCAGCAGAGGCTCAAAGGCGTTGCGTTTCATCAGGATTTTGCGGGAGAGCACATTCATAAAGTTCAGAAGCGCCTCTTTCACGTCTTCGTGCTCATAATCGAAGTAGGGGCTGCGCAGGTTGGCCATTTCCTGGTGCCACTTCAGCAGCAGTTCTTTTATCACAAACAAGTTAACCTGCTTTATGGGTGTAAAGGAAAGAAGCTGAGGACCATTCAAGGTGTCGTAGGTGGCAAAGTGGCGGTCGCAAAGCAGATTTGCCAGCTGTTTGCTGTAACGCTCTATGTGTAATTGATTATATTTGTCTTCCATGGGGTATGCTTTCTTCCGTAAAGTTATAAAATTATGCCGAAGTTGACGGTGCAAAACCTCGGGCAGCTTGAAGTAAAAGTTGCGCCGGGGCAAACGCTGCTGAAAGCCCTTCATGCCCAGGGCAACGACTGGATGCATGCCTGCGGGGGCAAAGGCCGCTGCACCACCTGCCGCATTATTGTGCTGCAGGGGCTGGAGCATTTCGGGCCACTGACGGAGGCGGAGATTCGCTACCGCAACAAGGGACGCCTGCAGGAGAACGAACGACTGACCTGCCAGAGTACATTAGAAAAGGGCGACGCCACCGGAAAAGTGCCTGAGCAAACCAAATTGCCACACCTGGTATATAGTTAGAAAGTTGGGGAGTTAGGAAGTTAGAGAAGGGGAGCAGCAATTTAGTCATTAAGCCATTCAACTATGTTGCCATTTAGTAGCCGCACCTTGGTGAGTGATTAGCACATTGGCACATTTAAAAATCAGCACATTATATACCATCACCACATTATAGTTACCACATCACCATACAATGTTTATTGAACCACGCGTAGGCAACGACAACCACGCAACAAGGAGAGGCTGGATTGAAGTAATCTGCGGCTCAATGTTTTCAGGGAAGACAGAAGAGCTGATCAGACGGCTAAATCGGGCAAAGATAGCGAAGCAGAAAATCGAGATTTTCAAACCCAGAGTAGACAAACGCTACCACGAGGAGGATGTGGTATCGCACAATGCCGTTTCCATTCGCTCCACACCCATAGACTTTGCGCAGGACATGCTGCTGCTGGGCGGTAGCTGTGATGTGGTTGGCGTAGACGAGGCGCAGTTCTTTGATGAGGGGCTGGCCGAGGTTTGTGTGAAGCTGGCCAACAGTGGCGTACGCGTGATTGCTGCCGGGCTTGACATGGATTATCAGGGCAAACCGTTCGGGCCTATGCCTGCCTTGATGGCGGTGGCGGAATATGTAACCAAGGTGCATGCCGTGTGTGTGCAGTGCGGCGACATTGCCACTTACTCTTACCGAAGCGTGCCCTCCGAGCAGCAGGTGCTGTTGGGCGAAACAGATTCTTATGAAGCCCGTTGCCGCCACTGCTTTATAAAAGGGATGAAGAACAGGAGTTAATGTTCCTTTTCAGAGCCTGCAGGCGGTGAAGTTGCTTCAGCACAGCAACATGAGCAATGCAGAACCAGATAAGCCGTTTGTATACCATGAGCCATAACAGCATTAAATACAGATATGTGCGCTTGGGCTGGCTGTGCTGTGTAACAGTGCTGGGGCTGCTGCTGTGTGGCACAGAAGGGTATGGGCAGAGCCGTGTGGCATTGGGAGGCTGGGAGGTTCACGTTTCGTATCAACAGGCCAAAGCGGTGGCCGATGCCGGGGACAGAGTGTATGTAGCTGCCGAAAGAGGCCTTTTCTACTTCGACAAAGAATTCAATACCATAGAGACCATAACAAAGGTAGATGGCCTCCGGGAGCAGCAGATCAGCACCATTGGCTATGATGCAACTACCAAAACGCTGGTGATAGCCTATGCCAACACGCAGGTCGACCTGCTGCGGGACAACATCATCTACAACATCAGCGACATTTTCCGAAAGTCCATTGCCGGAGAAAAAAAGCTCCACCACATCTTTGTTCATAATAAGCTGGCCTACCTCTCAGGCTCCTTTGGCGTGGTGGTGCTGGACCTGCAGAAGCGGGAAGTAAGAGATACCTACAGCAACCTTGGCCCGGGTGGAGAGACCGTAAGCGTACGTTCTTCTGCTATACATCGCGACAGCATTTACCTGGCTACAAACCTTGGCCTGCTTGCAGCTCGTTCGGGAACAAATCTTCAGGATTTTCATAACTGGTCCGGCATCAGCAATGGTTTACCCACTCCTGATGCCGCTACTCACCTGGCAGCTTTCAACAACAGGCTCTATGCCGCCACAGCTACCAGCGGAGTTTACATATTAAGCGGCGGAAAATGGCATTTAACTGAAATTGCTCCTGGTGCAGAAATTAACTGTGTGTCTGCATCTAAAGACTACCTCACAGTGGCAACAGCAACAGGCGTATACCTGCTCGACCAGCAAAACAATGTCTCTTTTCTCGCACATGAGCTTCTGGAGCAGCCACAGCAAGCTGTTGTTGCTGAGGGCTCAGTATGGGTAGCCGACAGCACAAACGGGCTCGTGCGGTTAAGCATCGCTGGTAACACTGCCGCTGCTTTCGCACCCACTGGGCCCTACTCAGGCAACAGCTTCCGGGTATACACGCACGGCGGCAAAGCCTATGTACTCAGTGGCGGCTACAACGAAAGTTATGAGGAAGCTGGTCTCCAAGACGGCTTTTCTGTGTATGAAAACGGCGAGTGGGAAAGCTATAACCAGTTTCTCTACCCAAACCCGCAACAGTACATTCCGGCTCGTGACCTGGTGGCTGCCACCTATAACCCTGTAACAGATAAGATGTACTTCGGGAGCTACGGCAATGGCTTGCTGGAATGGGAGGGGCCGGGCAAGGCAAAACGCTACGACTCCGGCAACAGCACCTTAATCAGCTCCTCACCTGATGATGCTACCAATACCATTTTTATCACAGACACAGGTGTAGATGCAGCTGGCAATGTGTGGGTGGTGAACCGGCACCAGCTTCCTGACATGCCGGGCCTGCATGTGCTACAGCCAGACGCTACCTGGGAAGCCTATAAGATTCCGAGCATAGCGGATGGAAGTAACCTGGAGCTTATTGAAGTAGATGATGACGGGCAGAAATGGCTCTCTATTGTACGCCGGGGAAACACCAGCAGCGGCCTTGTGGTGTTTGATGAAGTACAGAACAGGGCACGCCAGCTAAGAACCGGAGAGGGGAAGGGCGGCTTACCCGACGGAGCAGTGTATAGTATAGCGAAGGACCTGAACGGTGACATCTGGGTAGGTACAGCCAGCGGAGTAGGGGTCTTTTATAACCCAGGCTTTGTATTTGAAACGCAGCCCTACGATGCCCATATTCCGGTTATTGATAAAAGGCCTCTTTTAAGTGGGCAGGTAGTGCGGTCTATTGCCGTAGATGGAGCCAACCGCAAATGGATGGCAACCGACAACGGCCTCTGGCTATTCAGCCCTGACGGTGACGCGGTCATACATCACTTCACCACTAAGAACAGCCCGCTGCCTTCAGACAAAGTGCTGTCGGTGGCGGTGGAGCATCAGACAGGGGAAGTGTTTGTGGCTACCGAGGCGGGCGTTGCCTCCTACAGAGCGGGCGCCACCGTCACAGAAGGCGAACCGGAATGCGCCACTGTATTCCCAAACCCCGTGCGCCGTGACTATACGGGGCTAGTGGGTGTTTCCGGCCTGCCAAACAACGCCAGCGTCCGCATCACAGACATCTCCGGAACATTGGTTTACAAGACAAAGTCCCTGGGAGGCACTCTCACCTGGGATGCCCGCGATTACAACGGCAGGCGAGTGAAAGCAGGTGTATACTTAGTGATGAGCGCTAGTGAGGACGGGAAGCAAACCTGTATCAGTAAAATAGCCGTACTGGAGTAGGAGCAGAGATGGGTGCTGTATTTTTTTCAGGCGCATATACTAAAGTCTAGTGTCTTGTATCCTCATACCTTTGTTCAACTGATATGCTAGTAAAAACACGGGGCATCGTACTGAACCATATCAAGTACCGCGAGACTTCCATCATTGCCAGAGTATATACAGAGGCGCTGGGGGTGCAGTCGTATGTTGTGAACGGGGTGCGTAAGAAAGGCCCGGGTTCCCGTATTGCTTTGTTCCAGCCATTCACGTTACTGGAGATGGTGGTCTATACTTCTGCGAAAGGAGGCCTTACCCGCATATCTGAGTTTAAAAGTGCTCATCCCTTTTCTTCTGTTCCATTTGATATCCGGAAGAGCAGCATCCTGTTGTTTCTCTCAGAGATGGTATCGCGTACTATAAAAGAGGAGGAGGAGAATCCGGTGCTGTTTCATTTCCTCTACAACGCCATCATCTTTTTTGATGAGCAGGAGCAGGGCTTTGAGAACTTTCACCTCCTATTCCTGCTGCAGCTCAGTTATCACTTAGGCTTCGGGCCGGGTTCCGGAGCAGAAATTGTGGAGCAGGTAGCGTTTTCTAGCAATGCGCAGTCTGCCACCTCGGCACCTACGGTGCTGGCACTGCAGGCGCATGAACATTTGTTTAACCTGTTACTAGGGGAGGCAAAGCCAGGAGTAGTCCCGAATGGCCGTGTCCGGCGCGAACTGCTGGACATCCTGATTCGCTATTACCAGCTGCATGTAGACCGGCTGGGCGAAATAAAATCACTGGCCGTACTGTCGGAAGTACTGTCTGAGTAGTGGCTTGGCGCCGGCAGGACATAAAAAAGCCGGGGCATGTACAGTTGCATTGCCCCGGTTTTGAAAGCTTTAGTACGTTCTAATTAACCCCGATTACTTCAATATCAAAAATAAGTACTGAATTTGGGGGTATGTTCCCTTGCGGATAGCGGCCATACCCTAAGTGCGAAGGAATGTACAGGCGGGCCTTTTCCCCCACCTTCATCAGCTTCAGGCCCTCATCCCATCCTTTGATTACTCTTCCTGCCCCAACCATGAACTCAAAAGTATCCCCTCTGTCTACGCTTGAGTCGAACTTGGTGCCATTCAGCAATGTGCCAGTATAATGCACTTCTACGTTGTCTCCAGACTCTACCTTGGGACCTGTGCCCGGCTCCACCGTTTGGTAGTATAAGCCAGAGTTAGTGACGGTCACAGCAGACATATCTACGTTGTTAGCTTTCAGGTACTCCTGAATCTTCTTGTCATCTGCTTCACGCTGTGCTACCGGGTCGAAGTAGAGTGGTTGTTCATCCTTAGAGCAGGAAACAATAGCTGCTATCGTTAAAAATAACAGAAGCGCCTGTAGCAGGCGGCTTCTGTTACCAAGAAATGACATAATGTTCTGCATAAGAATAATGCTAATGGTTGCTATTACTGCTTCTGTACGTCAACCAGTTCCACGTCGAAACGCAGAATAGAGTTGGCTGGCATGTCCGGACCGCGGTCCTGCGCACCATAAGCTAATGTAGAAGGAATCAGCAAAGTAGCCTCGCTGCCTTCCTGCAACTTCTGAATAGCCTCATCCCAGCCTTTGATTACCTGGCCCTGGCCAAGCGTGAATTTAAACGGTTCGCCATTCGCCATTGGGTTGTTGCGCGAACTCTCCAGCTCTTTGCCGTCCAGGTGAGACAGCTTATAATGCACCGACACCTGGTCGCCTACACTGGCCTGAGGGCCTTTGCCTGGCTCATTTACCACATAGTAAACACCCGATTCTGTTTTCTGCACGTTCTGGAGGTTGTTTTGCTGAATGTACTCCTGAATCTTTTTGTCGTCAACTTTGATTTGCTCTACAGCAAGTGCCTGCGCTTCCTGCATCTGCTTTTCCATCATCTTCTGCTGGTCGGCCATAGCCTCTTCTCTCGACTGTACCTTCTCTGCTTTGATGAAGAAAGTCAATTGTGATCCTGGCTTAATGAATGGAGGCATAGGCTGGGCAAAAGTCTTTGCGAAGAGAGAGTCAGCGCTTACTTTAAACACGCCGCTGTCACCCGGAGACATCATCATCAGGGCCTGCTCCAGGCTACCCTTAAACGTTGGCTCCATTACCGGAATCATAACAGGCTGCTCCTGGGTGCGGGAGTCGAAAAGGAGAGAGTCTGCTGCATTCTTGTAAGACATCTGCATGGTCACTACCTGTCCAATGCGGGCACCGGTTGAATCTTCAGGAGCAACTTTGCCCTTATTTTCGTATTCACCATCCTCTGTCTTTTCGTAAATTTTATAAGTCAGGCCATCGGCCGTTGTATAAAACTCGTCACTTTTGTTGCAGCCTTGCAACAGGAGAGCGCCAGCTAGTACCGGCAGTAAGAATTTAGTTTTAGATAACATTGATATAAGTTGATATAATTTTTTACTTGGTTGCGGCTTGCTGCAGCTGGTCTTTGTACTGCGGCAACAGGCTTTCGAATTTTTGTACAGTGGCTTCCAATGTGTCCATGGAAATGCCGCCTGCTGCATTTTTATGGCCTCCACCGTTAAAGTGTGCCCTTGCGAACTCATTTGCAGAGAAGTTCCCTACCGACCGGAACGACATTTTCACTGCCTGCGTCCGGTCGATGATGAGCGCTGCAAATACTATGCCTTCTATAGAAAGCGCGTAGTTTACAAGTCCCTCTGTATCACCAGTTTTAGAGTTGTAGGCTTTCAGTTCTTCCGCCGTAATGGAAATATAAGCCGTACAGTACTCCTGCAGCACCACTAATTTATCTTTCAGAGCATAACCCAAAAACCGAAGGCGCAGTTCCGTGGAGCTGTCGTAAATAAGGCGGTGAATATTGGAGGTTTGCACTCCTATCTGCAGAAGGTCGGCAATAATGAGGTGCACATTTTTGGAGGTGCTTGGGTGGCGGAAAGAGCCCGTGTCCGTCATGATACCCGCATAGAGGCTCTCGCCAATGCCAGTATCAATCAGAGCCGCGTCGCCCATGGCCTTAATCAGGTCATACACTATTTCGGCGGTGGCCGCCGCACTGGTATTGGCGTAGTCCAAGTCAGCGAAATTCTCCGGCTCCAGGTGGTGGTCTATGAGCACTTTCGTGCCTTTGGCCTGCCGGATATACTCACCCATCTCGTTGATCCGGGAAAGCGTGTTAAAGTCAAGGCAGAAAATCACCTGCGACTCTGAAATGATACGCTGCACCAGGGCATCGTTTTTGTCAGAATAAACGATCACGTCATCGTTGCCCTCCATCCAGTTCAGGAAGTCAGGATAATCAGAAGGCGTGATAACCGTAACACGGTGGCCTTTCTTTTTAAGGTAACCCGCCAAACCCAGCGAAGAACCCAATGCGTCCGCGTCAGGTTTGTGGTGAGTGGTGATCATCACCTCTTTAGGCTCCTGCAGAAGCGCTTGCAGAGCGTTGATATTGTGCATACTATAGGTTTAAATCCTCTGATTAATAAGGATATAAGACGCAAATTTGAGAATAAAATACTTCTAAAGCAATTAATTGGTGCTTAAGGCAGCAGCAGGCGCCGTGGAATAACCCTGGGGGCAATGTAAGAGTTAACTAAAGTATAATAGAAAGTATGCTGTTTTTATTTGAAATGCCCTACTTTTGCAGTCCGAAACTTAAAGTATAACCTATATAGATTAAAAAGACATGGCCGGAAACAAGACATTCACTATGATCAAGCCTGATGCGGTAGCTGAAAACCACATTGGCGGCATTACCCAAATGATTGAGCAAGGCGGCTTCCGCATTGTGGCAATGAAAAAGACAAAGCTGTCTGAGGAGCGTGCCGGTAAATTTTATGAAGTACACAAGGAGCGTCCGTTCTACGGCGACCTGGTAAAGTATATGTCTTCCGGCCCTATCGTGGCAATGATCCTGGAGAAAGACAACGCGGTGGAAGACTTCCGCAAGCTAATTGGTGCTACCAACCCGGCGCAGGCAGAGGAGGGTACTATCCGTAAGAAATACGCCAAGTCTATTGAGGCAAACGCCGTACACGGTTCTGACTCTGATGAGAATGCGCAGATTGAAGGCGACTTCTTCTTCTCTGCTGACGAGCGTTTCTAAGTTTAGAAGATTACTTATTGTGGGAAAGCCGCACAACCTTTCTGGTTGTGCGGCTTTTGTTTTTATGTGTAGTATATTTATTATATACTATATTTGAGCCAGGAAAAGCTGCAATAACTCTAATATGAAACAAACTTTACTATTGCCTCTGGTGCTCTTACTGGCACTCGCATCCGCACATGCCCAGCAGGAGGTGACTATCTACTACAATCAGGAGTGGGAAGTAACAAAGAAAGAAAATGCCACCTACACTCGCCTGGCTACTGTACCTGATTCTCTTATTCCGGCAGGTCAGCTTTTTACGATGCCCTTCGATAAAACAGTAACAGATTATTATAGCTCAGGCCAAGTTTTAGGCAAAGGCAGCTACATGAACGGGCAAAAGCAGGGTAACTGGCTGTTTTATTACCCCAACGGGCAGTTGCAAGGCCAGGGGAGCTATAAAAATAACGAACAGGTAGGGAGATGGAAACTCTGGCGGGATAACGGTCAGCCACTGCAGGAAGTGGTGCACAACGGGGTAGAGATAAGCTTCCAGAACTATTGGGACGAAACCGGAACACAAACGGTAATAGATGGCACCGGCACATATGTTGCCCTGCTGCCGGGAGAAGAGCCAGGCACCCAAATGCAATTAAAAGGTGCTTACATAAACGGTGTGCGGCACGGGAAATGGCAGTATGCCTCGCTGGCAAACGGGAAGTCAGGTAAGCCTGTGATAGAGCAGTTGTACAAGAATGGAGCGATGGTGAGGGGATATATTCAACAGCAAGGTAAAGCTGGTGCTAGAATACCATATACATCAGAAGACAGGTTTAACCTGGTAGTGGACTTTCCTTACCTGGCAGTGGTGGAGAGGTGGGCGAAAGATGCTGATGCCTTCAAACCCAACTTTCCTGTGCTGGCTTATATGCTGAAGTTTGATGTGCAGGAAGTTTATGAAAAGAATGAGGCACAGCAACAGGTAAAAAGCTACCAGGTGGTTTATTCCACAGCAACAGGTTCTGATACGCTGAAACTGGCACAGGAACTAATACCGGATAATAAGCCAGTGTTTCTGGGAGGAGAGCAGGATATGCTGATGTTTCTGGTGAGGAATATCCGATATCCTGTAACAGCACAGCGGGCAGGTGTACAGGGCATGGTGGTGGTGAGTTTTACTGTAATGCCCGATGGCTCAATTGGTGATATCAAAATGCTCAAATCTCTTGGATACGGGCTGGATGAGGAGGCTATACGGGTAGTGAAGCTGATGCCAAAGTGGCAACCCGCCATTTCCAACAATGCTCCTGTTGCTGCTTCATATGCTCTGCCAGTGCGATTTACTATACAGTCGCCTCCGCCACAACAGATGCGAACAACTGTCCGGCATGGCTATTAATTTTTAAACGAATTTATAGACAAAAATTCTTGTCATTACGAAACCCCGCCATATGTAAAACTTGGTAGGGCTTTGTATATATACGGTCAAATTTTACTATTTACTATATATGAAAAAGAGCCTCTGTTTACCGCTGCTGCTAACGGCTTTGCTGCTGTGTGGAGGCTGCCAGAAGCATGAGCCGGAACCTGACTTCTCCGGATTGGCACAGCTGACATACTCTTTGCAGGCATCTGTTACTGGTAATGCTACTTCAGAGATACATGTGGCAGTTTATCCTACCTTTTTTCAGGATTATGTAACAGTAGAGGCCTTTCCTGCTTCGGGAGAGGTGGCTACCATTTATTTCTCTGATGAAAAAGGGAAGTATACCAAGAAAATAGCCTTGCCAGAGGGCAACAGGAGCCAGGTGCAGGTAAACTTTAGCGGAATGCCAAAAGCAGTATATATCTGTGAAGTACAGCGGGGTGATAAAGTAGACCGGTATCGTTTAGTTAAAGTGCGGTAAAAGATGAAAAAGATGCTTTTTATACTTGCTTTACTGCTGCCACTTGCCGGTGTTGCTCAAAATACTTCATTTGGACTTACTGGCAGGCTAGGAGCTTATGAAACTATAGTTAGCAGCAATAGGAGCGTTGGCGACAACAATTCGTATGGCCCCGGCCTGCAATTGGAAGTAGGGGCTTGGTACCGCCTAAACCTGACGGAGAAAGGTGCTGTTCAATTTACCGTGTTCCAGGCGCTGGAGCGCCAAAGCGGCGGGGCAATAATGGTAATAGATGAAAGCAGGAATCCTTTGGCGGACCTTAAGACCAGGTACGGGAACCTGGCTATTGGCGCTACCGCACTCTTCTTTTACAAGCATAGCGACAAGCTGGCAATAGGTGCGGGTATAGGTGCTAAATATAATTATGTGGCCATTATGGTGATGCAGGAACTCCAAGACCGTGGGGGAAACAGTGTAGGGGGAGATGATTATTATGATAACAATTACCACCGAAAGCTGAGAGTGTGCCTGCCGCTGGAGGCACAACTGGCACTAAGTCCACGTGTGAGGCTGGTTGGGCAGGTACAAGTGCCGCTGAGCAACAGAATTACTGCCTCAGAATCTGCTTTTAAGGAAAGAGATTTAGGATTGACGCTAGGCGTTAATTACGCACTGTACTGAGTGCTGTAAGCATAAAACAAAACAGCCGGCTCCTTAATCGGGAGCCGGCTGTTTTGTATCGTATTAATCTCTAGTCTCTCGGAATCACAAGGCGCTGGCCCGGCCGTATCAGGTCCGGATTAGGGCCTACTGTGTCTTTGTTGGCTTCATAAATTCGCTTCCATGTATTGGCATCGCCATAGTGCTTCTTGGCAATTTTTGAAAGGGAATCCCCGCTTTGTACAGTATAAATATCCTGTGTAGGAGTGGCAGGCTTTATCTGGTTCATGTCTTTTTCATTATAAAAAGCATGATTCGGGTTTCCCGGTGTTGTGGTCACTTTTTCTGTTCCTTTAGGGTTTGTTGCCGGCTTTGCTGCTGGTTTTGCAGGCGCTTTTTCACCCTTCTTAAAAAAATCCATTAATCCCATATCGGTAAAAATTTTAAGTCAAACTTTAATTAGAGGGCGGCTACGGCGCTTAGCGAAAGCCGCTTAAGATAAAATACGCCTGCAAAGGGAGTTAGTTGTGCTACGCTGATTGCAACGGCAACATCACGAAGACCGTAAGCATCAAGCATACACAAGACTTGGATTCACTCAGGCTTGTTATGTACTATCTAAAAAAGATGAATGTTATGATTAAAGTAGATAAAGATAATTTTAAGAGCACATGGAACATGCTACTGGCCATGCTATTTGTTGTGGTGCTGGTAAGCTGTGGCGGAGAAGATACAGTCGGTACAGAGAACATGATCTCCGGGCCCAACAACAAAACCTGGGTAGCCGATGAGGAAATGAATTCAGCTGGACAGGAAGTAGAGCAGGTAGATAAAAGTCAGCGGGGAGGAATGCAGTTTTATGCAGATGGCCGTTTTGCGCTTGGTGAAAGTGGTATGTTAAGAACAGGCACATGGTCTTTTGACCAGGCAGCTAAGCGCCTCACACTTCAGTTTGAAGATGAGAATGTGACACAGAATTTTGAGGTGACAAAGCTAACAGAAGATGAAATGAACCTGAAAGTGCCGGATGGTGGTGCTGAAATGAAGTTAAAAGTAAAGAAATAGCGTAACTATTACTTTTATCTAAAGTATATAAAGGAGAAGTTTCGATTTTTAGAACGGCAGCCTGCGTAACAGCAGGCTGCCGTTTTTATTTCCGAAGCAAGGGGAACATGGAAAGCAGGCCCACCAAAGGGCCCACGGCAAGAAACACGAACGCAAAGTAAGGGGGTATGATGGTAAGCAAAAACCCCATAAACTGGATGCTCCCGATGGTAATGGCAAAGCCAACAGAGGTAACAACAGTAAGGGCAGTACCCACGAGTTGAGGAGGCGCCGCTTTGGCTGTGAGCGCAGAAAACTGGGGCGAGTCGCCTGCCACCACCACTCCCCAAAATACGAGAAACGGCAGCAACAGCAAAGGCACCTGCAGCACCCACACCGATAGCAGGCAGCAGATACCCGATAGCAGCAACTGCACAAATGCTACGCGCCCACTGCCCCAACGCTGCGAAAGGTATCCGCCTCCTACACACCCGATAGCCCCGGCCGCTATCACGCAAAAGCTATAAACAGAGAGTTGCTCTTGTGGCAACTCCGGAAGCCCATAGGCTAACAAGAGCGGCACAAAAGCCCAAAGGGTATACAACTCCCACATATGCCCGAAATAACCGAAAGCAGCCGCACGAAAGTCCTTTGCCCTGAAGACCCGCAGCATATTCCCTGCATCAAACCGGGTACCCTTGCGGAGATAGGGACCGTCTGGTACCAGCAGGTACATCAGTACACCTCCCACAACTGCCAGTGCACTGACAGCCATTAACGTGGTTTGCCAGGGAAGAGCAGCTCCGAGCCCGCGCAGCAGGTGCGGGAAGGCTGTGCCCAGCACCAGCGCTCCCACCAGGTAACCGATAGCTTTGCCCAGTTTGCCGCTGTACCAGCTTGCAGCTATTTTCATACCCACAGGGTATATGCCTGCCAGCAGAAAACCTGTTACGGCTCGCAACAGCAGTACGCCTCCCACACTTGTAGCAGAAAACAATACCAAGGCATTGGCTGCGGCACCCAAAAGCGCACAAATCAGGAAGAGCAGCCTCGGTGACAATCGGTCGGCGAGTGAGAAAAAAGCAAAGCAGAACGTGCCCAGTATAAAGCCAAATTGCACAGCTGATGTCAGCAGGCCCAGTGCACTCTCCTGCAGTTGCAGGGAAGCCTGCAACTCTGGCAAAACCGCATTGCCGGCAAACCAAAGCGAGGTGCCGGCAAACTGAGAAAACACGATGGTTGGCAGGATACGGGCAGGTGCTGGCGCAACAACAGCGGTCTGGGACATGGGGAGTTTGGGAGTTAGAAAGTTAGAAAGTTAGAGAGGTTAAGGTTGGGTTTAGTCAGAAAGGTAAGGTTTCAATTGCCGTTAGGCAATTTAGAACTCACCTAATTTAGAGTCCCGGCGGGGCAACCTGCTGATAGCTTGGTGACCCAACAGCGCTTATAGCTCCAGAGGAGCGGCCTGTATTATTATCCCAAACAGGACGCTCCTCTGGAACTGGTGAAGGAAAGGCTTTTATTTCTATCAACAGGTCGCCCCGCCGGGACTTTTGAGCAGCATCAGCTAAGCATAGCATTATCTGTGAGTGTATGAGAGTAGCCGCAGCATTTTAGATTTGCGCGAACAGTACACATGTGTTGAAAGCCGTTACTTAGGAATTTCTAACTCACAAAGATTGTTTCGGCAAACTTCTGCAGTGTTTTGCGGGTTTCGTAGGTGCGCTCAAACATGCCCATGTGCCCGGTCTTTCCTATAAAGTAGACCATGCTGTTGTCGGGTAAATGGCATTGTTCCAGCGCTTTCTCCAGTGGCACGGCTCCATCCTCTTTCCCGAAGATAAACAATACCGGGTATTTTGCCTCCTGTAGCACTTGTGCTCTGTCCGGCCGGTCGCGCATGGCGGCCAGCGCACCCAAAACAGTATCTTTAGGCGTTTGGCGCCCAATTTCCTTCATCATCTCAATTTCTGCTTTCAACCGCAGCCGGTTTTCCTGGTAAAATAGCGGTTCCACAAAAGGATTGATAAAGTTTACAACCCCATGGCGCTCCACATAGTCTATGGTCTTGCTGCGGTTTTCCTTCTTCTCCTCCGTGTCGGGTAGGGCAGAGGAGTGGAAGAGGCAGAGGCCGTTCAGCATATGGCCATACCTTTCTGCAAAAGCCATACTAACATATCCTCCCATGGAGTGGCCGATCAGGAGGCACTTCTTTACACTTAACCCATCTAACTGAGCTTTCACGTGCTCTGCCATACTTTCCATGCTGTAGCTGCTCGTGGCATCAGTATTCTCGCCATGGCCTGGCAAATCCAACGCGATGGTTCTGAACTGTTGCTGCAGGGGTTTCATAAACTCCGCCCAAACCTGCTTGCTCTCGCAGAAGCCATGCAGAAAAACCAATGCATCTACAGAGCCTGCATCAATGTAAGTGTTTGCCATAGTTTTTAGACATTAGATGATAGACACAAGATGTTAGACATTCACAAAGACATAAAATAGAGGTAAAAGCCGATTGCATCCAAGTAACTCTGTCTTGTCAGCTATACAACAAAAAACCTCACAGGTTTTACGCTGTGAGGTTTGTGTTTATCATCTTCAATTTCAGTTTAAGCCTTCACTGGCATTCCCACCAATTCGCGAACGGTACGCTCGATGGCTGCCGGGTCCATACCGGCTTCTTTGTGCAACTCTAATTGTGAGCCGTGCTCGAAAATCTGATCCGGAATACCCAGGCGCTTTACTTGTGAGGTATAACCATTGTCGACCATAAACTCCAGCACGGCACTTCCAAAGCCACCCTGCAGGCAGCCATCTTCCACGGTAATTACTTTCTCATACTTACTAAAGATATGGTGCAGCAATTCTTCATCCAGCGGCTTTGCAAAGCGCATGTCGTAATGGCCGGGGGTAAGGCCGTCATACTTCAGCTTCTTGCACACATCAACGGCATAGTTGCCAATGTGGCCGAAGGTAAGGATGGCTACTACTTCGCCTTCCTGTACGGTGCGGCCTTTGCCGATTTCGATTAGCTCCAGCTTTGTACGCCAGTTCGGCATCACACCTTCACCGCGTGGATAACGGATTGTGAATGGACCGGCACCATCTTGCGTGGCAGTATACATGAGGTTGCGCAGTTCCTGCTCGTTCATAGGGGCGGATACCACCATGTTCGGGATGCAGCGCATGTAGGCAATATCATAAGCGCCGTGGTGCGTTGGGCCATCGGCACCAGCGAAACCGGCTCTGTCGAGGCAGAATACTACCGGCAGGTTCTGCAGGCACACATCGTGCACTACCTGGTCGTAGCCGCGCTGCATAAACGTGCTGTAGATGTTGCAGAACGGAATCAAACCCTGTGTGGCTAAACCAGCAGAGAAGGTAACGGCATGTTGCTCGGCAATGCCTACGTCAAACGCACGATCCGGCATAGCCTTCATCATGATGTTGAGCGAACAACCAGAAGGCATGGCAGGCGTTACACCCATGATCTTTGGGTTCTGCTCCGCCAGTTCTACAATGGTATGGCCAAATACATCCTGGTACTTCGGAGGCTGTGGCGTGTCGTGGTGCTTCTTATAAATTTCACCCGTGATTTTATCGAACAGGCCCGGCGCGTGCCACTTGGTCTGGTCTTTTTCGGCGAGTGCAAAGCCTTTGCCTTTGGTAGTAAGGCAATGCAGGATCTTTGGACCTGGTATATGCTTCAGGTCTTCCATCACCGACACCAGGTGGTCTATATCGTGACCGTCAATCGGGCCGAAGTACCGGAAGTTGAGGCCTTCAAACAAGTTGCTCTGCTTTAGGATAGCCGCTTTCACGCCACCTTCAATCTTGGAAACAATGGCACGGGCATCCGGACCAAACTTGCTGATCTTGCCCAGTATTTTCCATACCTCGTCACGCATCTTATTATAAGTGCGGGAGGTAGTGATATCTGTTAAATATTCTTTGAGGGCACCCACATTCGGGTCGATGCTCATGCAGTTGTCATTGAGCACGACCAGCAGGTTAGCGTTCGCTACGCCGCCATGGTTCAGCGCCTCAAAGGCCATACCGCCCGTCATAGCACCGTCCCCGATGACGGCAATGTGCTGGCGCTTGTCCTCTTTTTTGTACTTAGAGGCAACAGCCATACCCAGCGCCGCCGAAATGGAAGTGCTGGAGTGGCCTACGCCAAACGTATCGTAATCGCTTTCTTTTCTTTTCGGAAACCCGGAAATGCCGCCATACTTGCGGTTAGTATGGAAAATATCGCGGCGGCCAGTTAGGATTTTATGCCCGTAAGCCTGGTGCCCCACATCCCACACCAGTTGGTCGTAGGGAGTGTTAAATACATAGTGAAGGGCCGTTGTCAGCTCCACTACGCCGAGGCTGGCACCAAAATGGCCGCCATGTATCGACACGACATCAATGATATACTGCCTAAGTTCCTGGCATACCTGCAACAGTTGCGCTTCCTTCAGGTTCCTCAGGTCGGCAGGTGTGTCGATGGAGGCCAGCAGCTCTCCGGGTTTAATTATCATAGGTTTGTCTTTATAGACCCAACAAAAAATTGTAGCGAAAGTTTTATCAGGAAAAACTATTTACGCTCACAGCCAACGGGTAAAGTTAATAAAATTAGATAATAAGCATTCTCTTTAGCCGCCCTGTTTCATACGGAAGTGCAGAAAAAATGGCTCATTATATATAGTGGAAAATATATTTTAGGTTTAGATAAGCTGCTCAGGTTGTTCCTCAGGAGGCGAAACGACCTTTTAAATTCATATACTTTGGATTTGAGGCAGATGTTCTGAACTATGCCAGCCCCGGATTTAGTTGTGGGGGAGGCTTTTATGGTAGCCATCTGCCGAAAATCCTTAATTTTGTAAACCGCGCTGCTCCAGGCGCCTAGATAATAGCATATAACAGGTGAGTTTCGAGATTAAATTACCATTGTTCAAAGGTCCGTTTGACCTTCTGCTTTTCTTTATTGAGCGCGACGAACTGGACATCCACGACATTCCGATTTTCCAGATCACGAATGAGTTTATGGGGTACCTGCAGCAACTAGAGCAGCTGAACATAGAGGTGGCCAGCGACTTTATTCTGACAGCTGCCACCCTGATGCGCATTAAGGCTAAAATGCTGCTTCCGCGCGTCGAGAAAGATGAAGAAGGCAACGAGATAGATCCGCGTGAGGAGCTGGTACAGCACCTGCTGGAGTATAAAAAGTACAAAAGCGCTGTGCCCGAGCTGACTGCCATGGAAGAGCAGCGCCTGGCCCAGGAGAACCGGGGCAACATACACGAAGAGCTGCAGCAGATTGCCCTTGCCAACCACTTTGAATACGAGCTGCAGGACCTGAGCCTCTACAAACTGATGCGGGTGTTCGAGAAGGTGATGGTGCGCTACGATGAGGAGCAAAGCCGACCCAAACATACCGTTATCACGTATCCGTATACCATCGAGGAGCAGCGTGACCTTATCATGCGGATGGTGACGGAGCGCCATCAGCTGGCTTTCTCGCAGCTTATCATGGAGTTTCCGGACAAAATCGGGATGATCTTCAACTTTCTGGCTATTCTGGACATGCTCCAGCTAAACCTGATAGGGGTGGAAGTGGGCGAAGGATTTAACGATTTCATTATATCCGTTGCCGAGGGGCAGGCAGCACAGGTGATGCAGCTGTTAATAGAAGAATAGCAGGTAACAACAAAAACAAAAATTGCTGATCAGGCCAACCGAATGGCAAACGATTAGTTACAAGCTTTACGCATCTGCTACCGCGGACAACGTGCCGCCACGTAAGCAGGCTTAAGCGATTAACACCCACATGGACCAGAACGAGAAGACAATACTTAAAAGCTTTAACCCCGTCAAAATCCTGATACCGGTATTTCTGGGCTTGGCGGCTACAGTATGGCTTTTTGTACGAGACGATAAAGTAAGTGAGCTGAAGGGGCTGGCCCAGGCCAACGTGTGGTGGCTGCTGGCGGCGCTGCTGGTGCTGGTGGTGCGCGATGCAGGCTACATGTACCGCATCCGAAGCCTCACCGATAAATTCCTGACCTGGCGCAACAGCATCGACGTGATCATGCTCTGGGAGTTTGCCTCCGCTATTACGCCTTCCGTAGTGGGTGGTACCACCATTGCCACCATTATCCTGAACAAAGAAGGCATTCCGCTGGGCAAGTCGCTGGCTTACGTTATGCTCACGGCTGTGCTGGATAATATGTTCTTTATTTTGGCGGCCCCCATTGCCCTGCTACTCACGCAGGGGCAGGTTTTTCCTACATTCAACCTCGACCCGTCTGATGTGGCAAAGCTGCAGTCAGCTTTTTACATCAGCTACAGCCTGATTGCGGTGTATACCTTCGCAATGATTTATGCGCTGTTTGTAAAGCCAAGAGCGTTTAAATGGTTGCTGTTAAAGTCTACTTCTTTCCGCTTCCTGCGCAAGTGGCGCGTGAATGCGTTCCAGCATGGCAATGAGATTGTGTGGGCATCGGAGCAACTGAAAGGAAAAAGCTTTAACTACTGGGCCAGGGCAATCATCTCTACTATTTTTGTGTGGAGTGCCCGTTATTTCCTGCTCAACTGCCTGATTGCCGCTTTTACCGATGTTACGTTCAGCGAGCACATGCTCATCATTTCCCGCAACCTTATTTTCTGGATTGTCATGCTGATTGCGATTACACCCGGAGGAGCCGGTATCGTGGAAATGGCGTTTCCGAGTTTCTTCGGTATTTTCCTGGGCGGTTTCAGCAGCATTGTAGTGGTACTTTACCGCTTGATTACCTATTACCCATACCTCATACTAGGGTCTATCTTCCTGCCAAAATGGATTGCGAAGGTTTTCGGGCACTACCCGAAACAGAATGAGGTGCGGGTTTGAATTGGTATCATTGAGTAATGGTAATAACAGAAGGAGCAGCATGGGATATACTTATGCTGCTCTTTTATTTATGGAAGTGCCTAATTGAATGCTTTGTAATTTTATAAAAGGAGCTTTATAAATTAACTTCATTGGCTTCTGCCAGCTTTTCGCCTCGCCGGCTGGGCCTTACTTTCCTCCTTGATGGGGGTAGGGGCCCTCTTAGAGAAAAGTAAGCAAAAGAATCAAGACCTTCCAAACTCGCTGAACGCTCGAACAGTGGAGTGTCACAACTTGCACCTGGCAGGCTTGTCTACTTCATAGCATTGCAAGGAGTAAATGTTAGAACCTCCGAAATAGAATCTTGTATGTAAGTTAAAAAGCGAAATGAAAGTCATTATCATAGGGGGAGGAATAGGAGGGTTATGTGCTGCCATTGCACTACAGAAGACAGGCAGAGACGCAGTAGTGTATGAGGCCGCGCCTGAACTGAAGCCCTTGGGTGCAGGAGTAGGGCTGGCTGCCAATGCCATGCAGGGCCTGGAGCGCTTAGGTGTTTCTGAGGCCGTTGTGGCGCGGGGAAAGCAGCTGACGGCGCTGGTTATGCTTGATGAGAATGGAGGCATCATCAGTAACCTCGATACACGCCCTTTGAGCAGGAAGTACGGCATCAGCAACTTTGTAATACACAGAGCCGACCTGCACGAGGTGCTGCAAAATCACTTGCAGCCCGGCTCGCTGTTCCTAAATAAACGCTGCGCCAGTATTAACCTGCAGGCAGAGCAGGTGCAGGTTACTTTTACCGATGGCACCCTGGCCACGGCTGACCTGCTTATTGCCGCCGACGGTATAAACTCCGTGGTCCGCCGACAACTGTTGCCACAGAGCTAGCCGCGCTATGCCGGCTATACCTGTTGGCGTGCTGTTATTCAGAACCCAGGGGTAGAAGTTAATTCATGGATCTCAGCGGAGACATGGGCGCCACAGGGGCGGGTGGGTATTGCACCACTGCAGGACGATAGCATTTACTGGTATGCCTGCATCAACGCTCCGGAGCGAGACGAGTGCATGCGGCAGATGAGCCCTGAGGACTTAGCAGCGCACTTTGCAGGCGTACATTCTCCTGTGGCCGCTGTGTTAGCTGGCACAAAGCCGGAACAGCTTATCTGGAACGACATTGCAGATTTAAAGCCTTTAAGAAAATTTGTGTACGGGCGGGTGGTGCTGTTAGGCGATGCCGCACACGCTACTACGCCGAACATGGGCCAGGGCGCCTGCCAAGCCATAGAAGATGCGGTTGTGCTGGGGCAGTGCCTGGAGCAGCAACCTATAGTGGCAGAGGCGCTGGCGCTTTACGAAAAACGGAGAGTGGCCCGAACAGCGAAGGTAATTTACTTATCAAGATTGCTGGGGCAGGTGGCGCAGTGGCAACAACCGCTACTGGGGAGTGTACGCAACAGCCTTTTCAGAATGATGCCCGACAGTTTCACGCAAAGCCAGATGGAGTGGCTGTATAAGGTAGACTTTTAAGTGGAAATGATTACTTTCGAGACAAACCATCTTTTACGGATGGCATATCCTTATTCATAAAAAGCTAGTACACGAGTTTATAATAGAGAGTTCAAGGTTTTGTTCCGGAAACCTCCACCATACGATGCACTATACTATGATAAGAAAGCTATTCCTTTTATTGGCAATCATTACGTTTTCAGGCTGCTCCGACAGCAACTCTGACCTGCTGGATAAATTGCAAACTGCCGTTGAGGAAGAGAAAATGGGGGAGAATGGCTACAACTTAGTAGACCTGGAAAGCATTACAGATTTTGAGTGGGATACATTATACTTCTTCCAGGCAGGAGAAGACAAGCGTGCTATCAGCGATGCAGTTGGTTTTAAATGGGAGGGTTCTACTGTTCCGCAGCTGAACAGAAGGCTTCTTTTTGTGAAGGACGGCCAAGTAGTTTCTTTTACAGACTATAACTACATGGAATTCCCTTTAATGGTGTATGGCTGTAATGTAGACAGGTGGGTGTATCCCCGTGCCCGCACACAATTTGCTACCTTTAAATATTGCGATGATGGCGAGACAATTTATCCTTTCATACCAGTAGAATGTGCCGGTAACTTAAGTGAAATGATAGAAACCGGTTGCCCCAAAGGAGAGGCTACAGCAGCCCTGTAATCTCCAGAGTAGCAAAGATGCTTTCTGTCGCGGCCGACGGCTTTCGGGTAGAGTCCAATGCGTACGTGTATAGGTGATTTCTGCTTCTGACGTAAAGTATTTAGATGCTTGCGGAGCAACAACGGAGAGTTGCAGGCGTATGCTATTTACGCTTCTCGTCTGTTGTGTAGGCTACGCCAGGCCTTCGTCTTTTTGCTGTTCCCGGTCCCTTACCTGCTAATCTTTTATATATGCAAGCTGAGCCTACCACTGTTCAGGCTATTTCTAAACCGGGCTTCAGGGAAGCTTTCTTCTTCTGGCTGAAACTGGGGTTCATAAGCTTCGGCGGACCGGCAGGCCAGATTGGGATTATGCATGAATTTGTGGTAGAGCAAAAGAAATGGATATCTGATTCCAGGTTCCTGCACGCGCTCAATTATTGTATGCTACTTCCGGGCCCCGAAGCGCAGCAGCTGGCAACCTACATCGGGTGGCTGCTGCATGGTGTGAGAGGCGGCTTAACAGCAGGAATTCTGTTTGTGCTGCCTTCAGTGTTCATCCTGCTTGGGCTAAGCATTGTCTATGTCACGTATGGCAGTATTCCCTGGGTGGCTGCGCTGTTCTATGGCCTGAAGCCTGCTGTAGTGGCCATCGTAGCGCTGGCTTTATTTAAAATCAGTAAGAAAGCATTGGTCAACTGGCTGCACTATGTGCTGGCGCTGCTGAGCTTTGTGCTGATTTACTTTCTGAATGTCCCGTTCCCCTTCATCATACTTGGTGCCATAGTATTAGCAGTTGCCCTTTTGAGGTTTTTTCCAGACGTGCTTCAACAGCGTACCACGGAACAGAAGGAACTAGAAAATGAAACTGGCTACTATATAAATGCTTCCACAGTGCTGCCCGATACCGGCTTTAGCTGGAAGAAAGTAACCACACAGTTCGCAATAGCGCTGCTGCTTTGGATTGCTCCGTTCGCTTTATACTACCTGCCCCTTCAGGACTACAGCTTTTGGTCGAACCTGTCGCTCTTTTTTACGAAGGCGGCTTTAGTCACCTTTGGCGGCGCCTATGCTGTTTTACCTTACGTGGCACAGGTAGCAGTAGAAAAACTGAACTGGCTCAGTAGCTACCAGATGATAGACGGACTGGCTTTAGGCGAAACCACACCAGGGCCTCTAATTATGGTGCTGGCTTTTGTTGGCTTTATGGCAGGATACAATCATTTCAGCGGTTCGCTGCTTATGGGTACGATGGGTTTGTTCGCGACTACATTTTATACTTTCCTGCCTTGCTTCCTGTTTATTCTGGTAGGGGCACCCATAGTAGAAAGGACAAAAGGCAATGCGCGTGTAAAAGCGGTTTTAAGCGTTGTTACCGCCGCTGTTGTAGGAGTTGTTCTAAACCTGACGGTCTATTTCGGGCAAGCTGTGGTGATACGGGAAGGTAGTGGTATGCTGGACGTAGGCTATTTCAGCCTTGGCTGGATTATCGTTTCACTGGTTGCCATGTACAGGTTTAAAGTTGGTATGATACCCTGGATTATAGTAAGTGCACTGGCTGGCTTAGTCATGTACCTGCTTGGGTACTACCGCCCATGAGAAAACATGAGTAATATAGATGATTGCGTGATAATTATAAACGGTTATACGCATTTGGCTACATAAAAGTAGCTCGATGCGTGTAACCGTTTATAATTTAAGCTATACTACCTGCCGAATTTACTGATTCAGCGGTGCTCCTACAGCAATAGAGCAATCATGGCCTAGCTCGCCGTGCGGAGGATTTACGCCGGCTGCTACTGCCCCTTTTATAGATGGCGTAGGCGGTGCAATGGTAGGCTGCACATTCAGATTAGGCTGCGCAGGAGCATTTAACGGTGTTCCTACCGGAATGTCGCAGCGGTGGTTTGGCTGGCCATGTGCCGGGTTTAAAGCCGCTGTTGCGCCTTGCGCTGCGGCATTTGTTGCCTGTGCTGAAGTTTGTGTTGCCTGAGGCACCGTAGCAGTAGCTGGCGTGGTAGTGGTCTCCTGCTCTTTCCCAGAACAAGAAACAAAACCTATAACAGCAGCAGACAATAAAATGCGGGATATTGTATTCATCATATAAGGTGATAAGAAATTGAGGCAACAGAAATGTTCTTCTTTTTAAACCAAAGGGTTAATTTATAGATAAATTAATTTTCCACCTTATTTTTAGATGTAAATTTTTTTGGATTATAAGATGTTAATCTCAAAAACGATTATTCGGTGCTATTCGGCGTCACTTCATCTAAAAAGAGCTGAACCAGGTTCTTAAACTGCATAAATAGCAAATGGGAACTAATAAGTTCCCATTTGCTGCGCACCGGAAGAGAAAATCCAGTGAACATCTATCTTTTTCGTGCTACGGGACACAGGCTACGTGTGTCGCAAAAATAAAATTTACACCAGCTCGCGCTTCATCAGGTACTCTGCAATCTGCACCGCATTAGTCGCAGCACCTTTGCGCAGGTTATCGGCCACAATCCACATGTTCACGGTGCGCGGCTGCGTTTCGTCTAAACGAACACGGCCTACCAGCACCTCGTCTTTGCCATGTGCGTCTTTCGGCATCGGGTACTGCAGGTTTTTTACGTCATCTACCACCACCACGCCTTCTGTTTCGTTCAAGATGCGGTAGATGTCATCCAGCGAGAAGTCTTTCTCAAACTCCACGTTCACTGACTCCGAGTGGCCGCCCATTACCGGGATGCGCACCGCTGTAGCCGTTACACGAATAGAGTCATCGCCCATGATCTTCTTCGTCTCGAGGATCATTTTCATTTCCTCTTTGGTATAACCGTTGTCCTGAAACACATCGATGTGCGGCAGCACATTCAGGTCAATCTGGTACGGGTATGCTTTTTCGCCATCCTTGCCGGCACGCTCGTTCATCAGCTGGTCTACTGCCGCCTTGCCCGTGCCAGTAACCGACTGGTAGGTGCTCACCACAATACGCTTCGCCTTCAGTTCTTCGTGCAGCTTGTTCAGTGCCACTACCATCTGGATGGTAGAGCAGTTTGGGTTCGCGATAATTTTATCGTCCTGTGTCAGTTCGTCTGCATTTATTTCAGGCACTACCAGTTTCTTGGTAGGGTCCATGCGCCAGGCGGAGGAGTTGTCTACAACGGTGATACCCGCTGCTGCAAATTTAGGAGCCCATTCTGTAGAGGTGCCGCCACCGGCAGAGAAAATAGCAATTTGCGGGGCAGCCGCAATCGCGTCCTGCATCCCGATAACCTTTATCTGTTTACCCTTAAACTCCATCTGTTTTCCAACAGACCTTTCTGAAGCAACCAACAACAATTCATCTACCGGAAAATTTCTTTCTTCCAGCACTTTCAAAATTTCACCGCCAACCAATCCTGTGGCGCCTACAACTGCTACTTTCATTGTTTTTAAGGTATAAATAAATAATAAGTGTCTGATTCATCATGCATCTGCTGTGCCTGTATCATAACAGGCACAAGTTCAGCAACAATGCGCACCCAGCAAAACAGTTTTAAATATCTTTATAAACCACCTGCTCCTGCCAAAGGTCAGCAAAATGTTGCTGCTGCCCTACAGGTTCTGCCGCCTTGCTAATAAGCTGCTTGATAAATTATATTATTCGCAAAGTAAGTAAGTTTTATCCAAAAATATGCAAACAGAAATAACTTTACTCACTATGCATCTGCTACTTCCGACGTTTTTTGTGATAAACAGGACAAAAAAGTAACTCAGGCTGCCTTTAACAGATGAGATGCAGGAAATGTCCTGCTCCGCAGCACGCTGTTCCTGCTGAAAAAACACTCCGGCACTGTGGCAATGCACAAGAAGTGCAGTAAAATGTGCCCAAGCTGCAAAATCTACAACTATAAGGTTATTTTTATAACTAAAATCAGCATTTTAAAGTTAACGAAGCTGTTAAAGTGCAATTCTTATCTCATAAAGTAAGACCAATGAAGATCCTTTCACCGCTGCTCCTGCTCTGTATCTTCTTTCCTGCGTTTGCCAACACCTTTGCGCAAGGCAAAAGGCCAACAAGCCGGCCAGTTGCACCGGCAGCGCAGACATATGCGGAAAAGCTGGGCTGGAACAAAGGCGACCGGGTCGTGATTCTGCACATTGATGATGCGGGCATGTCTTATGACTCCAACCTCGGCACCATACGGGCGCTGGAAGATGGTATTGCCAATTCTGTGAGTGTGATGATGCCCTGCCCTTGGGTGCCTGCTTTCGTGCACTACCTGAAGGAGCATCCTGCAGTAGACGCTGGCCTCCACCTGACTCTCACGTCGGAGTGGCGAGACTACCGTTGGGGACCGCTGGTTGGAAAGCCTGCCGCCCCAGGCCTGGTCGATCCGGAAGGTGCTTTATGGCCTGCAGTGGGGCAGGTGGTAGAAAACGCTTCTCCTGATGAAGTAGAAAAGGAGATAAGGGCGCAACTGGAGCGCGCCCGGGCAATGGGTTTTGAACCAACGCACCTCGACTCGCACATGGGCACACTTTTCGCCACGCCGGAATTTATGGAGCGCTATATTAAGCTGGGTGTAGAAGAAAAAATACCCGTTATGTTCCCGGGAGGGCACAATTACTTTCTGGCGGAACAATACACAGAAGAGGCCAAGGCCCAACTCATAAGGGAAGGCAAGTACACAGAGGGGCAGGCGCTGCCTACTCCTCCCGTTCTGGCCCAGACAAAGGCTGTTGGGCAGATGATATGGAATGCCGGCTTACCTGTGCTGGACGATTTGCACAACACCTCTTATGGCTGGAAACTGCCTGCCGGTGTAACCGCTACTCCGGAAAACCTGCAGAAAATGAAGACAGAAAAGTATGCAGAAGCGTTGCGGAAGATGAAGCCCGGGCTGACGATGGTCATCATGCACTGCACACACCCTACCGAAGTCTTTGAGAAAATATCAGATTCCGGTGCTACCCGGCAGGGAGATCTGCTGGCGATGCTGGATCCGGCACTTCGGGAGACTTTGCGGAAAGAAGGTATCATTTTAACTACCTGGCGCGAGGTAAAAGAGCGGCGGGAAAAGCTGGCTGCCGGAAAGTAAGCTCGTCTCCCCATACGTCAGTGTCCAATACAAACATCTAAAGCCACTTCAGCGCGGTAGCCTATGCAACACCGTTTACTCCTTCTGCTTCTACTAATCCTATTTCCGTTCTTTTCACAGGCGCAGCTACAAGAGAATTTCTCAGATGGCAATTTCACCCAAAGCCCAACCTGGACCGGCGATGAAAGCAGCTTTCTGGTAAACCAGCAAGGGCAGTTGCAAAGCAATGGCCCCCCTGTAACCGGCACCGTACTGCAGTTGGCTACACCCTCCCAGGCTGTAGCAGGCACTACATGGGAGTTCTGGGCACACCTGAAACTGGCGACATCGGCCGGTAACTATGCCGATTTTTTCCTGGTTTCTGATTCTGAAGACCTGCAGAGCAGCAGCACCAGTGGCTACTTTGTGCGTATCGGCGGCACGCCGGATGAGGTAAGCCTTTTTCGCAAAGACGCAGGCAAGGCAGTTGCTATCCTCATTAACGGCGAAGACCACACCATCGGCAGCAGTACAGACAACGTGGTGCGGGTGCGCGTGACGAGAAGCGTGTCCAATGAGTGGGAACTAGCGATAGACCTCTCCGGCTCCGGGCAAAGTTACGTGAGCCAGGGCACTGCCACCGATGCCACCTACAAGCGCTCCAAGTGGTTTGGCCTGCTGCTGCGCTACTCGTCTGCTAACAGCCAGAAGTTCTTCTTCGATGACCTCACCATTACCGATACCCAGCCACCTATGCTGGAGGAACTGAAAACGGTAAATGCGCAGGGGCTAACGCTGTATTTCAACGAGCCACTGCAGCCAGCGGCAGCACAGGAGGAGGCGAATTACACCCTGAACGGAAATATAAAACCCCTTATAGCGGAGTTGTTTGAAGCTGGTACAGTTCGTCTGGTTTTCAGCCAGAACTTCAGCGGTGGTGACAACCTGCTGAAAATAAGTAGCCTCTCAGACCTGTACAGTAACAGGATGTCAGCTTCCACTGAAGTTAGTTTTTCCTTTGTGCCGCCAGCCGTACTACCTGGTTACAACGAGCTGCTCATCACAGAAATCATGGCTGATGAGTCACCTGCCGTGGGGCTGCCTTCTCAGGAATACATCGAACTGTATAACCCCACTGACAAAGTGCTTAGTCTGCAAGGTATCCGTTATTCTGATGCTACGTCTACGGCTACTTTCCCTAATGTGCAGTTGCTTCCGGGAGAGTATGCGGTAGTAGTGCCGAATGCGCAGGTAGCAAATTTCTCAGCTTATGGAAAGGTGATTGGCATCAGTAACTTTCCGGGGCTGAACAACGGCGGTGAACTACTGCAACTGCTCCAGCCCAATGGCCGGCTCATTTATGCAGTTGATTATTCTGATGCCTGGTACAAGAATATCAGCAAAAAGGAAGGTGGCTGGAGCCTCGAAATGGTTGATGTGACCAACCCCTGCGGTGGTATCGAAAACTGGACCGCCGCTGTCGATCCCCTTGGCGGTACGCCTGCACAGGCAAATTCTGTGGCTGCCTCCAACCCTGACAATGCACCTCCTGCCTTGGCAGATGTTACAGCCTTTGCTCCTAACCAGCTATTGCTGCGCTTCAGTGAGCGGCTCGATAGTGCACAGGCAGCTATGGCAGCCAATTACAGTCTCAGCCCTAGTATACCTGTTGCCAGTGTAGAGGTGCAGGGGCCGCTTTTTACAGAGGTTACCCTTGTTTTAGCTGCCCCCCTGCAGGAGAGCCAGCAGTATACAATAACCGCCACCCGCATCAGCGACTGCTCCGGCAACCTCAGTCCCCAGCCCTTGAGTTATTCTTTTGCCCTGCCTTCTGCTCCGGAGCCCGGCGATGTGGTGATTAACGAAGTTATGTTTAACCCCCGGTCAGGCGGAGTAGACTTTGTGGAGTTGGTGAACCGTAGCGGAAAATACCTGAACCTGCAGCACTGGCAGCTCGCCAACATTAATAATGATAGTGTTGCGAACAACCGAAGCATTACAGCTTCCAACTATGTGCTGGCACCGGGGCAGTACGTGGTGCTCACTTCCAACCCCGATAATATAAAAATGAATTATCCTGCTGCCCGACAGGAAACCTTTCTTAGAATGAGCAACCTGCCCAGCTACCCTGACGAAGCCGGTACCGTAGTAGTGCTGCAACCTGATGAGAAGATAGCTGACCGCTTTTCCTATACCGATAACATGCATTTTGAGCTGATAGATGACCTGAACGGCGTGTCGCTGGAGCGGATTCGGCTGAACGGGCCATCAGTAGAAAGCAACTTCCATTCCGCTGCCAGCACTGTAGGTTATGCCACGCCCGGTTACCGCAACTCGCAGTCGCAGGAGGCGGCGGCAGTGCAACAGCTGTTTCGGGTGGAGCCAAAAGTTTTCTCTCCGAACGGCGACGGCTACGAAGATTTCACCACCATCAACTATACCACCAACCAGAATGGCTTTGTAGCCAACATCACCATTTTCGACGCACAAGGTCGTGAAATACGGAAGCTGGCCCGCAACGAGTTGCTGGCTGCGGATGGTTTTTTCCAATGGGATGGTCTGAGAACAGACGGTACCAAAGCAGCCATTGGTTACTACCTGTTCTACATCGAACTCTTCGACCTGAACGGACAGAAGCAAGAGTACAAGGAGAAGGTAGTGGTGGGAGGGAAATTGTAAAAGAGAAGTGCTAGCTACCTAATCTCTTATTGTTGTTTAAGCTGATTTATAAATCCACCATTGGATGTGTAATTCTTATTAGGAAAAGCTTAAGACAAAAAGCGGCTACCATTTTAAGAGTAGCCGCTTTCAAAGCCATAAAGCTATTTAACCTGCTGCTAATTTGTTACAGTAAAGTTGCTGCTGCTGATAAGGGTTTGCCCGTTATGAATCACATTTATTTTAACAGCGCCTGTAACGCCTGACGGTACCACAACACGAATAGTGTTTTCAGTAACGCTCAGTATGGGCGTTGTGACAGTGCCAAACCGAACGGTTGTGTAGTAGGCATTGGGCGTAAAACCAGCGCCTGTTATGGTCACCTCTGACCCCGCCACACCAGAGGTCGGAGAGAAAGAGGTAATTGTCGGTGCAAGAACTGTAAAATTACCTGGTGCTTCCAACATCGTATCACCATGCTGTACCTTAATCTTTACGCTACCTGCGTCAACTCCTGCCGGTACATAAACCCGAATAGCATTGGCTGTGCTGCTGTAGGCGCTTGTCTGGACAGTTCCAAAGTATACAGTGTAATAGGCACCGGAAACGAAAGTACCGCTGATTTCCACTTCTCTACCGATACCACCAGAGGTAGGAGTAAAGCTAGTGACTGCGGGCGCCAGCACCTGGTATTGCTGTGGCGCCTCAACCGTATGCGGCCCGGCTGTGACCTTTACGCTGTAGCTGCCTGCCTGCAAATTTTGCGGAACACTTACCGTCAACTGGCGAGAAGATGAATAAGATACCGCTGCCGGTGTCTCCCCTATCTTAACTGTAACATCGCTGTTGTAGTAATAAGAGTTGTAGGGAAAGCTGCTTCCGAAAATGGAGAAGGAGCTACCAGGTAAGCCTGAAGCCGGAGAGATAGAAGTCACAGTATGCGGCGTTACAGTAAACTGACCAGGTAAAACGGTTGTAACCCCGTCTATTATCACCGAAATAGCAACCCTTTCAGTACTCATGCTGTTCGGCACAACCACCTGGATGCCGGCTGAGCTATAGCTGGAAATAGATGCCGCTGTCTGACCCAGCAATACACTGATGCTACTGCCGTAATAATAATAGGAGCTGGGCAGGTTCTCTCCTGAAATGGTGATAACTGTACCCAACGTGCCAGACTTAGGGGAGAAATCGCTTACTGTCGGGCTTATCCGGAAATCGTTGGTGACGTTGTGGCTTTGGTTTGCCATCCGGAGCACTACCTGCACCTGGTTGTAGCTGTAGTAGTTGCTGGCTGTAATGCCGGCAGGCACCTCCACTACTATTTTAGAAGGAGCCACTTCTACTACCCGAGCGGTAACGCCACCAAAGGTAACTTCTACTTCGCTTGCATTGCTGGCAAAGAAAGTGCCGTTGATGGTAACCCTGTCTCCGGCTTTCCCGCTGTTCGGTACAATGTTTTGCACGCTCGGCGACGGGAGCATCACAGAGGCTACTTGCCCGAATACGGTTCCTTTCTCGTTTCTGAGGTAAGCCCGGGCATAAAGCGTTCGGTCATAGTAGTACCCACTCGGAATATCAGACACCGAGACTTCTTTGGTGTATACGCCTATTTGCGCATCTTTCCCTAAAGAAGCTTTCGTGCCGTTAGTTTCGCTCAGGTCAGGGGTATAACCATAGACAAAGCCATAGTCTAAAACAGCGAATTTTCCTTTGGCAATGATGTTGCCCTTTAGCATAGCAGTAGACGGCGAAAGGGCCGTCATTTCCATCGTATGGATTTCCGGGTGTACTTCTTCTTCCTCTTCGCAACTCTGAAGCAGGAAAAAGGAAAGTATAAGGAGCAGGAGGGGAAACTGCAGGCGATGCCTTTTCATAGATGTGCCGCTGATGCGTGACCTAGAATACATAGCCTATCCTGACTCCATTCATCAGGCTGGGCCCGAATGAGAAAGATGAATTTTTAATGTTTCCGTTTTCAGAAGGAGAGTTGGATGAGCCGGTCTGCTTCACTTCTAACTCCTCCATGCTTTTCTGGCTGAAGCCAAAGTTCATCTCATAGCCAAAGAAGAAATTCTTTGCCATGTAAAAATCGAACCCCGTTACCAAGTTAATACCGTAGGTGGTATAGCCACGCTCATGATAGGTGTAAGAGTAGCCATTCTGATAAGGAGTGAACTCGCGCCACCCGCCCGTGATAGTTGTGGTTACCTGCCCCTCATTGATTTCCTGTTCAGTGGACTTTTTTACTATGGCAAAGTCAGCTCCCAAGTACGGAGACAGCCTTTTGGTACCTGTAAAGTGCTTTTCCACGCCCAGGTTCATGCCAATGGTAGTGCTGCTTCGTTCGTCCTTGAAGCGGTAAGAGTTAGTACCATAAGGATTCGAGTTCTCTGACACGTTACTTACCCTGCTTCCGTTCATTCCAAGCCTCACGGCCAGATTCTGTGCCGCGAAGTACCTGAACTTAAGCTGATTAATGGAGTTGTTCAGGCTTAAGGTGCCATTAAAAGGATTTACGTTCAGCTCTGTAGCGAACTGGTTTGCCTGAGGCTTTAATGTTGGCGCAGCAGCAGTGTCAACCGGGTTAGCCTGGCCATAGGAGGAGAAGGCGGCGAGTGTACAAGCCGACAGCGCCAGTAAGAATGTTTTCATAATAGAGGTTTTAAATTTTTGGAGCCGCGAATATAGAAACTAATTTATAACATTAGATAGTCATTATATATAAATTATAAATTATTACAGTGGTGTATTTGTACCTGCCATAGAAAAAGCAGCATTAGGTGCGCCCTCTATGCTAGCAGAAGTACTGCATTCAGGGGAATAATTTTAAATAAAGCATACCAGCTCAGCTATAAAGCAAGCAGCCTCACCGGTTGTTACCAGTGAGGCTGCTTGCTTTATAAAATCCGCGAAGGTTTAAAACGACTGTATCCAGGGCACCATGTCTTGTAGCATCGGTACAAAGGCGCTGCCGTGGGTGCCATCTTTAATCGGAATAAGTTCTGTTTTTGTGGCTCCCCCGGCTTTAAAGCGGTCGTAGGTGATCTTTGAGTTCTCGAAAGGCACGATGTTGTCTGCCGTGCCATGGTAGAGACGGGTAGGACTCTGCGGTACCCAGTCCAGGAAGCTGTTTGCCTGTAGTGCCTGCTTTAGTGCCCTCTCTTTACCCACATCTTTAAGTCCTTCAAAAAAAGCGGGTGCAAAAAGTTTTTTCGGCTCAGTGGTTAAGCCTCGGTTAATGGCACCACCACTGTTCTGGCCATTAAAAAGCAATGGCATCTTGCTGGCGTAAGGCTCCTGGAAGAACTCCGTCAGCGGGCGGTTCCAGTTGTTGGTGTAGATGTATGACTGCAGCACATATGCCAGGTAAGACGGGTAGGTGTAAGGCTGTCCTGACATAACATTCGCCAACATGGCTGTTAAATCGTAACCACCGGCACCGGCGGCAGAAGCTGTTACTTTCAGACCGTGCGCAGGGTTTGTTTCTATCTCTTTCTGCGCTGCCAGGGTAACATATCCACCTTCTGAATAGCCCGCCAAAAACAGCTTGTCGTTTACCTGTATGTCCTGCTCTTCGGCAAAGGCTTTTGCGGCTTTAATCATATCCACTACAGCTAGCGCCGAGTGCTTCTGATCATAGTAAGGATGGAAAACGTCCTTCGACTCACCGAATCCGATATAGTCTGGGATGAGCGTGACATAGCCGGCGGCGGCAAAAAGCTCAAACCCGGAAAGGCCTGTGAAATGAGTAGGTGCTTCGCTATCTGTGAAAATGGTGCCATGCTGTGCACTTAGGATAGGGGCAGGCGTGGTGATGCCCTGCGGTATACAGATTAAACCAGAGGCCTTGATGTCCTGACCCTGGTAAGAGGTGCTATAGATGACCTTGTATACCGACACGCCATACTTGATATGGGTGCTATAGGTAGCATAGCCCTGTGAGGAGGCAACAGACTGTAGCATACTTTTTGGTACGCTCGTTAGTAGCTCCGACGAAAGGTAGTACTCCTTGTCAGGTTCTGCGACTGCTCCCTCAGGAGATGCCAGCGCTTCCTTGTCGCAGCCTGTATGAGAGAGAAGGGAGCTCAAGAGTATAGTATAGGTAAGAATTTTCTTTATCACGGGTTGTTGCTTTATGCTTATAGGATAATATGAGCAGCAGATAATGTCTAAACATCTTCTGTAGGAATGCGAGTTCAATAATTGTACCATCTGGTAAGGAATATATTAGCGACCTTACCATCCATCAATGTTGCACAAAATAGTGAGGAGAGAAGCTGTAAATAAACTGGCGTCATGTATCTTGCGCCACTTTTATCAATCGTATACCTTTTGTTATTTAATGCCCGGTGGAGGAAGTTATATACCTGTGTCTTTTTGCTTTTATGGCGGGTTTTATTGATTCAGTGGTAGGAGGGGGAGGCCTGATACAGCTGCCTGCGCTCTTCATCTTTTTGCCGGGTGTGCCGGTGCCTACCATCTTCGGTACAGGTAAGCTGGCCTCTATTGCCGGTACCACATCTGCAATGGTCCGTTACGTGCGCAGCGTCAAAATCAATTACCTTGCTATTCTGCCTGCGGCTATTGCGGCTTTTGTGTTCTCGTTTCTAGGTGCCCGTGCCTTAAGCCATCTCGATGCCAGCCTGCTGAAGCCGCTCATCCTGCTGTTGCTGGTGGCGGTGTACACGCTTATCAAAAAAGACTTTGGGGCCCTGCATGCGCCCAAACTGACGCTGGCGAAAGAAAAGCTGTATGGCTTGGTTATGGGGATGGTCATTGGCTTTTACGATGGCTTTTTTGGTCCCGGCACCGGCAGTTTTCTGATATTCATCTTTATCGGCATCTTCGGCTTTAACTTTCTGGCGGCATCAGCAGCAGCCAAAGTCGTGAACGTAGCTACAAACCTGTCGGCGCTGCTTTATTTCGGCTACAAAGGTTATATCCTGTATGAGGTAGCCATCCCAATGGCCGTTAGCAGCGTTATCGGCTCCCAATTGGGTACGCGCACAGCCCTTACGCGCGGTACTGCTTTTGTGCGGGTGCTATTTCTGGTAGTGGTGACCGGCATCATCCTGAAATTTGGCTATGATACCTACGGTGCCGGCGGGGAGGACTTTGCCAGACTGGCTGCTTCCGTGGGGCAATGTTTTAGCAGAAAAGGGTGATGGGATAGTAGAACGGCTGCAACAAAAACAAAGGGAGGCGCAACCCATTGCGCCTCCCTTTGTTTTATCCGCTATTTCTGTCAACTATTGCTTCCCTCTTAATCCACCACAATCTCACCTGCAGACCAATAGAGCATTGTCTTGGCTTTGGCATACTTAGCCCGGAGGGCATAGAGCTTCAACTGCGCTTCCATGAGTTTTACCTCGCGGGCGTTCACGAGGAACAGGGAGCTTTCTCCGTTCTGGAAGCGGATTACTTCCCCGTTGCGGAGCGTTTCGGCATTCTCTACCATGCGCTCCTGCAGCCTTATCTGTTCTTCCAGTGCCTGCCACTCGTTGAAGGCAGCTAAAAGGTTGTTCTCCACTTCGCGCGCAGTTTGTATCAGCTCCAGGCTGTTTGCCTGCTGCTTGGCTTTTGTGAGCTGCAGCTTGCCACGTTCCTCCCGCAGAAACAAAGGCATGCTAAAACTCACGCCTAGCTTATAGTTCGCACCCAAATGCTGGCGCTCCAGCACATCGGAGTCCAGGTAAAAATCGCTTTGCAGCACGTTATACTCTGCGTTTAGTTTGGGCAACAGTTTATTTGCAGCAAAGCGCTGCTCTACTTCCAGTTGCTGCCCTTTTAAGGAGAGTTTACGCAGCTCAGGGTGGTTTGCCTTTGCGATTACCAACAGCTGCTGCACCGAGTCCTGTGGCAATGAAGTAAGTTCGCTGCCGAGTAAGACTGGTATCGTTGTTTCCTGCAGCTCGAGCGGTACCTGGTCTGGTCCCCAGAGATGCGTGGCCACCATCAGCCTGGAGTTAGTGTATGCCAGCTGGGCCTGCTGCAGCATGACCAGACGGTCCTGTACCGCCACGAGGGCCTCTACGGTGTCGATGGCGGCGAGGTCTCCTTCCTGCACGCGTATACGCACTCCCTGAAGCCGGAACGAAGCCAGCTCCAGCGCCTCCTGGTACAGCTGCATTTCCCGGAAGTACAGGAGCCAGTCCCAGTAGTCTTTGGTAGCCTGCAGCAGGAGCTTGTTGATGAGCTTGACCCGCTCTGCCTCTGCTATTCCCTGCATCAGGCTTGCCTGCCTGAGAATAGCGCGCCGTTCGTCAATAAACAGCCCCTGGCCCAGAGGGACCGAGATTCCGGCATAGCTCAGGCCCCTGTCAGGCGTGCTGACCTCCGGGTTCAGGTACTGCCCCTGCGTCTGCTCGTATCCGGCTACCAACTCCGGCCCAAACCAGGTGGGTATGCGCAGGGTGTTACTCCAGAGGTTATAGTACTCCTTGCCGTTATATTCTTTGCGGTATACTTTACTGCTGATAACAGGGTCAAAAGAGCCGCGTGCCATCCGCAGTTCCTGGCGTGCCTGCTCCGTAAGCAGGGCTGCCTGCGAGGCAACCGGGTGGTGCTGCAGGATGAGGCGGTGGAAGTCGCGGAGCGTGAGTGCCTGGGCTGAGTCCTTTGCCTGTGGCTGGGTAGCAGCCGGTACCTGTGCCCGTGCTGCAGGCATCCCGGACACAAGCAGCACAAGCGCCAGCAACAGCATTGTATATCTATTCTTCAGTGTCATGCTTCCGCTTATTCTTCGTAGCTCGCCTGAGCCTGTGCTTTGTTGACTTTCGCCTCTGCTTTCGTGTCACCATTATAGTCTGCAGGGAAGTTGTTCAGCTGGCGCCAGAGCTCGTACCAGATAGGCACGGTGTTCAGCATCGCCCAGCCCTGCACGCCGGAGCCAACACGCAGGGCATCAGGCCAATCCTCCTGCTTCGGGTCCGGCACTACCAGCAGGCGGTACTTTCCGTTGGTGCCCGTGTTGTCTATCACGGCCACTTCGCCACCAAAAGTACCAAAGCTGGCGCCCGGCCAACCAGAGAAAACCAGGGCCGGCCAGCCTTCAAACTGCAGCCGCATATCATCTCCCGGTTTTATCAGCGGAAGATCAAGTGCATCCACGTACAACTCCGCTGCCAGCTGCGGGTCGTGTGGCATGATGGTTGCCAATGCTTCGCCCTCTTTTACCGTCTCGCCGATACCTGCTTTCAGCGTCCTGACCAGATAGCCTGCCTGAGGTGCCAGAATATGGTAGTACTGGCTTCTGACCTGCGTGCTGTTGTACTCACTCTGCAGTTTCGCTACTTCAGCCTGTGTGCCTAAAACATAAGACCGGGTGGCATTAAGCTCCGCCTCTGCCTTCGCAATTTTATCGGCATACTCGGCTTGTAGGGAATTCAGCTCTGTGCGGGCATTCTGCAGCTCCGCACGTGAAGCGTCGTACTTGTTGATCACGGATAAAAGTTTTGCCTGAGACTCCTGTAGCTTCAGGCGGCGCTGCTCCAACTCCGTCAGCGACTTCAGGCCCTGGTTATAAAGGTTCTCCTGCCGGGCAAACTGGTCTTCGGCAATCCGAAGCTCTGTGCGTTGCGCTACCACATCCATGCTATCGCTCTGCAGTTTCAGGCGTGTCTGCTCCACTTTGTTACGGGCTTTCTGAAGGCTGAACACCAGGCCCTCCCGAAGCGCCTGTATCTGCTCCTGCATAGCCTGGGCTTTCTCCCTTGTTGCCACGGCAGAACCCTGCTTTGCCTCTAGTTGCTCATTGATGTTCACGAGCAGGTTCGGGTCCATGTATTTTTCTTTTATCTCGGATAAGCTGGCAATGGTATCGCCTTTGTTTACAAAAGTGCCTTCCATAATGTACCACTGCTCTATTCGCCCGGCTATAACAGCCTCTACCGTCTGGGGCCTGTCCTGTGGCGTAAGTGCTGTTAAAACACCCTGCGAATCTATGTTCTGGGTCCAGGGTAAAAAGAGGCACAGCAGTACCACCAGGAAAATGCCGCCAATCCAGTAGGTTAAGACGCGGCCCTGTCGGGGCGTCTGCACCTGCTTCATCGCCTCCAGGTGCATATAATCTGTCTGGCTGTTGTCTTCTACTATCTTTGCCATTGCTTTTTAAGCTGTTACTTCTGTGAGTTCTTTCAATAGTTCGTGCTGGCGAATCTGTTCATAGCTGCCAGAGGCCACCAATCTCCCGTTCTGTAGGAGTAATGTGCAGTCGCAGAGTTCCATCACATCCAGGTCATTCGATACGATGATCATCGTCCAGTCAAACTGCTCGCTGGTGAGGGTGCGCATGAGGTGCATCTTTTCTCTTTTGCTCATGCCTACCCAGAAGTCGTCAATGATAAGCAACTTGGGGCGCCTTACCAGGGTGCGGGCCATCACTATTTTGCGGGCAATACTACCCGGCAGACGCTGGCTTCCGCCAACCAGGTAAGACTGCAGCCCTTCCGGCAACGCATGCACAAACTCACTGAGCCCTGCCAGGTCTATCGCCCACAGCACGTCCTGCAGCGGCAGGTTTCCACCCATTGTGATATTATCCAGCAATGTTCCGTCAAAAACCTGCTCTTTCGACATATTGTCGCCTATCAGGCTGCGCAGGTTGCCGATGTGCAGGTCACGGAGCGAGACGCCGCTGTAGATGATGCCGCCTTCATAGGACGGGTACAGGCCGAGCAACAGGCTGACAAGTGTGCTCTTGCCGGAGTTATTGTAGCCTGCCAGGCAAATGCGTTGCGAAGGCTTTACGTTGAAGCTGATGTCTTCAAGCGTGATTTTCTTGGCGTCAGGGTAGCGGTAACGGAGGTGCTGTACCTGTATACTCAGCCCACCATTTAGCGGAAGATCCTCCAGTTTGATGCCCTTCACCTCTTCTATAGGCAAATCTGTTACGTGCCCTATTTTGTCCAGGCTTGTCAGCACATCATACACCGTGTCCAGCTTTATGATAATCTTTTCCACTGCCGTCATAATCAAGATGATGATGATCTCGGAGGCTACGAACTGGCCGATGTTGATTTCCCGCTGCACCACCAGAATACAGCCCAGCACCAGCAGACCGCCTGTAATAAAGGTCTTGAAGCCCACAAAACTGAGGTACTGTGTCATGAGGACGTTGAAATGCTCCTTCCGCACTTTCAGGTAGCTGTTTACATAGCCGTCGGTGCGTTCCATTGGCAGGTTGGTATGGCCTACCAGCTTAAAAGTGCTCAGGGAACGAGCCATCTCCTCCAGCCATGCCACCAGCTTATACTTGTACTTGGATTCCCTTATGCTTGTCTCCACACCTTTGTCGCCGGTTCTCCAGATAATAAAGATGAGTACCACCACCAGTATTACCCCTAAAAAGATAAAGTAAGGGTGGTAAAGCGATAGCAGGATCAGGCCAAAAACGATCTGGATAACAGCAGTGGAAAAGTCCAGCAGTATTTTGGCCAGCCCCTTCTGAAGCGATACCACATCGAAGAAGCGGTTCATCAGTTCCGGCGGGTAGTATTTTTGCAGGGCCTCTGCCTGAAGGCGTGGTATACGGTAGGCAAAGTCGAAGGCGTGCCTCACAAAGATGCGCTGCTGCAGGTATTCTACCAGCCACAGCTGCATTACCTGCAAACCGCCTACGATGAGCAAAGCCAGCACGATCAGGCTAATCAGTACCACTACTGAAACTGATATCTGCCCACTGGACACAAAGCCGATAATACTCTGTATGCCCAATGGCAGCGCCAGACTGATAAGTCCTGCCGCTACAGCATACACGTAGAGGTAAATAATTTCACGTTTCTCTATAGAAAGCAGGTTCAGGAAACGCTGCATGGGCGTTGCATGCTTTTGAGTGCTTGGCTTAGCCATGATTTTATTGCTTGTTTTGTTTTATACTGTCAATGGCTGAGAACAGCAGGTGCTCCAGAAAATTTTTTGTTTCCTCTTCCGGGTGCTGCGCTTTTTTTACCTCCGTGAGCGACGGGAGGTGCCTGGCAAAGTACATTTGCTGGTGTGCCGCATCCATTATGGTGCTGATGAGGGCATGCGGGTAAGGGTAAGCCGGGTTTACTTCGAGTACCATCTGCGCCAGACGGCGGCAAAGGCGCTTTATCTCCAGAAAATAGCCTTCCTTGTTTTCGGCATCCACCTCCTTTGTATGGTATACTTTAGACGACTCCGCCACTACAATGCGGTACAGGATGCGCTCGTCTATGTAAGCTACACTCGGGTCATCGTCCTGCCCGGCCTTTGTCAGGACATCCAGCGCCCTGCTCAGGCGCTGGCGCGGGTCTGGAATGTTGTGCGTCTGGAACGTAACGGTATAGTCTACCCATGCCCAGTACCACGACACGAGGTACACCAGCAGCTTGTGCTTGTTCTCGAAGTAGCGGTAAACAGAAGCTTCTGTAGAACCTATCTCTGCTCCCAGTTTCTTGAAGGTAAACTGCTCAAAGCCTAGTGCATCAATCATCCTAATGCTTTCTGTGATGATTCTTCTGCCCAGTTCAGTACTCTCCGGCTCGCGCAGGTAGGAATTATGATCCAGGGTGATGTGTATGTTCGTGGCCATTTTATCCTCTTATGTCTTTTATATTCTACTGAGTCTGCTAATTTATTTACGTTGCATCCGGTTCTGTGCAGGAGCCGGTGCAACCGTCTTTTTAGTTCTTTAACCATTAAGGCGGCGCAAAGTTACAAAAACTTTCATGTTTAATAGTAATACTATCAAAATTGTTTTCAGAACTATTACATATCTTTTGAATTTTCTTCTGAAGCACGAATAGTGGTAAGCTTCTTTTTATAAAATGACGTAAATAATAGAACGTTAACTGACTGTATTTTAACGTTTTGTAGTTTGTTTTTAATCTTAATGCCATGACGACTATCGATGAAATTGCCCCGGACCTTTATCGAATCAGCCTGTATATTCCCGCATTCGATATGCAGTTCAACCACTTCCTGATAAAAGACGAGGAGCCGATGCTTTACCACACCGGCATGCGTAGTATGTTTCCGATGCTCAAAGAAGCTGTTGCAAAGGTTATTTCTCCTGAAAAGCTCAGGTGGATAGGCTTCAGCCACTTTGAGGTAGACGAGTGCGGCTCTCTGAACGATTGGCTGGCTATAGCACCGCATGCCCAGGCAGTGTGCAGCGAAGTAGGAGCCGTAGTGAACATGGGCGATTTTGCCATACGGCCGGCAAGAGGCTTATCGAGAACAGAGGTGCTGCAGACAGGCAAGTACAGCTACCGCTTTGTACCGACCCCACACCTGCCACACGGCTGGGATGCAGGTGTCCTGTTCGAGGAAAAAAACAAGACCTTGCTCTGCTCCGATCTTTTCCATCACAACGGCAACTGCGCCGCAATCACATCTGCTGATATCATAGAAAAAGTACAGACGGCGCTCCAAAACATGCAGCAGTCGCCTTTAGCCGACTACATGCCCTACACACATAAAACGGCGCGTATGCTCAAAGATCTGGCAAACCTGAAGCCCACAACCCTGGCCACCATGCACGGCTCCGCCTACTCCGGCGACTGTGTGCAGGCACTACATGATCTGAACCTAGTGATGAAGGAAGAGCTTGGGGAAAATGCGCTGGTGATAAAAGAGTAAGCCTCTATTAAGAACAGATAAAGGCGTTTGGTGGGCTGCCGGCTTGTGCAGGTAAGGGTGTTGATAAAGTGGAACGGAATACCCAGGCAGAAGATGCCAAAAAGAAGCGTTACCTTTGCACTCCGCTTTTGCCGTATGAAAGGGCAGTAGCCATTAAATCACATACCCATGAAGTTCGAAGACTACCGCATCTCTGATGAAATAAAGAAAAGCTTAAGCAAGCTCAATTTCACGAAGCCCACCGACATCCAGTACAAGGCCATTCCGCCTATTATGAAGGGTGAGGACGTGCTGGCCATTGCCCAGACAGGTACGGGAAAAACGGCGGCCTTTGCTATTCCGGTGCTGGACAGGCTACAGTTTAGCAAGAACAGGAAGCGCGGCGACGGTATCAAGTGCATTGTGATGGTGCCTACACGGGAACTGGCTATCCAGATTACAGGGGTGTTTAATGAGATTGGCAGAGGCACCCGCGTGAATACCTTCTGTGTGTTCGGTGGGGTAGAGCAGGGGCCGCAGATTGCGAAGCTGGAGGCAGGCATTGATGTGCTGGTAGCTACGCCGGGCCGCTTGTTTGACCTCGTGAGCCAGGGATACATACAGATGCACCGCGTGGAGGTGCTGATTCTTGATGAGGCCGACCACATGCTGGACCTCGGCTTTATACACGACATACGGCAGCTGATTACAAAATTGCCGCGCCAGCGCCAGACACTGTTCTTCTCGGCCACTATCAACGAAAAAATTAAGGAACTGGCTTACTCGCTGGTGAACAAGCCGGTGCGCATACAGATATCACCGAAAGACCCTGTAGCGAAGAACGTAGACCACTCCGTGATGTACGTGGACATGGATGACAAGCGCTTTTTCCTGGAGCGTGTGGTAAAGGAAAACCCTGATAAGAAAATACTGGTGTTTGTGCGCACCAAGGTGCGGGCAGAGCGTGTGATGAAAGCTATGGAGCGCGTGGAAATTGATTCTATGACCATTCACGGCGACAAAGAGCAAAAAGACCGCCTTGATGCCATGAAGAAGTTCAGGAAGGGCGATACCAAGTTGCTGATTGCCACCGATGTGAGCGCACGCGGCATCGATATCCCGAACGTTGACTATGTCGTGAACTATGACCTGCCGGAGCAGCCGGAGAATTACGTGCACCGCGTAGGCCGCACAGGCCGCGGCACAGCCAAGGGTATTGCGGTAAGCTTTTGTGCCCCTGAAGAAAAGCCAATCCTGGATGAGATTCAGACTTACCTTACTAAAGACATTAAAGTGCTGGAAGTGGACAAAGAGGACTATGAAGCCACCATCGATTTCAGCGCCGAAGCCAAGTACGACTGGAAAGCGCTGCTAAAGGAGGCAGAGGAGTCTGATGAGAAAGTAAAAGCCGCCAAAGCCAAAAAGGCAAAAGCAAAAGCAAAAAAGAAGAAGTAGTGGCGCTGTAACATAAACAGGAAGACCTGCACGGATACTACTCGTGCAGGTCTTCCTGTTTAAGGGTTGGTGGAAAAGTGCGCCTGCTTCCTCTGCCTTCAAAATCCTCCATACACCTGTCTTATAGTTCACAATGTGCCTGGTTCGTTCTGAACCTGTTGTCGTTCCTTATTGATTTTGGTTAACTCTCTTTTGCTGCTGCACTATTTATAAATAATAACGTATAAAATATTGTAAATCAACCAAATAAATTTTGCAAGTAAGTTTCTGTACGTTTTAAAGAAAGGAGAGTGTGTGATGAGAAGACCCAGAAGAAATACCGGTCCGGGATGGATATCAGATACCTGGAACTATAGCCAAAGATCCGTGGATGATAGCTTTGGCTTCACCAGGGGTTTCACTGATGCTGTTAATCAGGAGATGCTGGATGAAGAGAGGCTGGAAAAGAAGCATCAAAAGGAAGAAGAGCAAAAAAGGGAGGAACAAATATATCCAAGTTGTAGCCTCTCCGACAGACCTAAGCCTTTGTAAGCTTTGACTCCTGCAAAAGCCACAAACCATCAACAGTTTACCCAAAGAGTTAAAAGACAGAAGATAGCGTTTCTTCTGTAAACAGCGGCCACTTCATACCAGTTGAAGTGGCCGCTATTGTTAAGCCAGCAGACCCGTTGCATCAACCACACAAACCAACCTTTTTAGCTTCCTGCTCTCCAACACTTTCTCTCTTCTATTATAGCGCCTGCCTGCACACAGCATCATGCAAGTTCATGTATAGTCGGGGCGTTGCCTGCAAAACCGGTTAGCAACTATATTAGCAACTATATAAGAAAAGAAAACAGAAGCAGCATGAGCGCTTCAGGAAAACACCATAGCGTAGAGTATTCTTTGCCTGCATTTTTGCGTAAGCCCTACCTGCATCCTATTGTTCCGGATGAAGGTTTTCTCTTTAATACTGATACTGCTATGTTAGAATCTTCTGGTTTACACCAAAATACATCTGTGAAATTGGTACTCGACGCCAAAGCCAAACTGGGAGAGGGTGCCATCTGGCACCCGACAGAAAAAAAGCTGTACTGGGTGGATATAGAAGCGGCGGAACTGCATTTCTATGACCCAGCCACAAAAAAGGACACTAGGTATCCGGTGGTCGGAAAGGTGGGTACGGTAGTGCCGGTTAAAGGGGGCGGTGTTTTACTGGCTGTCCAAAACAGCATCTATAAAATGAACACGGGTACCGGCAAACTCACTCTGGTGATGCAGCCTGTAAATGATGCGCTTGTGCGCTTTAACGATGGCAAAGCAGACCCCGTCGGTAGGTTCTGGGTAGGCACCATGGCCTACGATACCAAGGCAGGAGCAGCTGCCTTGTATTGCATGGACAAAGACAAAAGCTTTCATCAGGTTATAAACAATATCACCATTTCAAATGGCATTGCATGGTCATCAGACAAAAAGACCATGTATTATGTAGACACACCAACCCTGGCGGTGCAGGCTTTCGACTATGAAGAGAGAACCGGACGTATCAGCAACGGCAGGATTGCGTTTCGCATGCCTGCGTCTATGGAAGGCTCACCGGATGGTATGACCATCGACGCTGAAGACAAATTATGGATAGCGCTGTGGGGAGGCAGCGCTATTTTACGTGCTGACCCCGCTACTGGTGAAGTGCTAGCGCGCGTGGAAGTACCTGCCCTGAACGTTACCTCTCTTGCCTTTGGCGGCAGTAATCTGAAGACCCTCTATATAACGACTGCCCGGGAGTGGCTGACGCCGGAGCAGCTAGAGCAACACCCTAACAGCGGCGGTATATTTTGTTTCAAGCCTTGCGTTCAGGGTGTGCCGGTAAATTTTTATACAGGAGACCTTTAGTAGTTTTAGCTCACGGAAACTCTGCCGCCACTCTGCCTGGAGTCTTGCCCGTTCTTATGGAACCTAGCTTTGTTGCGTCATTATATATTTTAAAAGCCATACTTTCCGGCCTTTACTTGATGGTTCTTTCTCCGTGTATAGCTATTGCTTTTCAGATGACTAGTGAAGAGAATAAAGTAGTTTTATAAATTTTCTAATATTGCAAGCTGCTTATTAGGATACTATATATATAGACCTTTATATTGGCATCATGGAAAGAATATCAGCAGGAAAGGTGTTGTTAGGATTGTTTTTTAGTTTATGCTTTGGGTTTAAAGCGCAGGCTCAATCTCCTCAACAGAAAGACAAAGAATTAAACAATTTTAATGTAAGGTCGTTTGGGCAGGCGGGCGTGTCAGGAAATAGCAACTCAGACAAAAAGACAAAGTCCAATCTTTTCAAGTCTCATCGCGTCTATACTTTTAAGGTTTTGTATAAGGACGGTGCCGAGAAGGAAGTTACAGGGCATATCAAGTATGTTAAAGATGATTCCACATACATCCTGGCTTACAGAGGCGGATCGGTTAAAGCATCGGACACCCAATACATTTATAGGGTTGACATAGCATCAGGAGACACTGTTGCCGGTACTTCTTATCAAAACCAGTGGCTTTTCTCGGTAATAAAAGGCAAAATTAACGGCTACAGCAATTACGCTGAAAACAGTGCCAGCTATATCACCCATATCAGCCGAAACGGTAGCGGGCAGTTGCAGTCTCTGGACTTTGGAAAGAAGCATGAACATGACCAGGCTGTAGCTGCGTTAACTGCTATGGTGACGGGTAACGAAACAGCAGAGCAACTTATAAGGGAGCATAAGCACAAGGCAAAGAGAAAAGAGCTTATTAAAAACATTGCTTTAGGCGGCCTGGGCTTTACCATAGTGGGTATTGCTGCACCTCCGCTTGCCACTGCATTCATTGTAGGGGTGCCTGTTGGGGTAGGTGCCGGCGTGGCTACAGCATCAGTTCGTACAGTAGATTTACTTGAAGTGATTGATGCTTATAACAATACAGAAGCCATTGCCTTCTTCTAAAAATAAGCTTAAGTCAGAAACAGGAATTTATACCATAAACACGAAGGCCAGCAACTTCAGCTGGCCTGCGTGTTTATATGTGTTTGAAGCTGGTAGTCGTTTAAAACCAGCAATCGTTGCCAGTATAAAGTGCAGAATGAAGATAAAAAGCAGGCCTGGCAGCTACAGAGAGGCATCTATTTCCCCAGCCTCACCTGGATAAAGCCATTCTCGTAGCTTTGGCTGCTCTTCACTTTTAGCTTAGTCTCCTGTGCCCCAGGTGCAAAAAGCGGTATTCCTTCGCCCAATACTCGTGGTATATAGGTGAGGATGATCTCATCAATAAGGCCGTGATTGAGCAGGAGCGTGTTCAATTGCCCGCCACCAATAAGCCAGATGTCCTTCCCGGGTTGTTGCTTCAACTGCTGTACAAACCCAGTTGCGTCAGTATGGATGAACTTTACAAATTCTGTATCGGTATGCCCGGCAAAGCGGCTAAAGACGTAGTTTGCTTTGTCAGGGTAAGGGAACGGCATATCGAAGCCAAGAATCACCTCATAGGTGCTGTGGCCCATGAGGGTAGTATCAAAGGACTGCAGGAACTCACTATAGCCGAAGTCTTCGCCCTTTATGGTGTATATCTCGTCGTGCAGCCACTCTGTACTGCCGTCGGAGCGGGCAATAAAGCCGTCTAAACTGGCGGCAATGTAGAGAACAACCTTTCGCATGTGCTTATTGGTTATAGCCTGATAATGAATAAAAATCTATGTCACTCTATGCTGAGCCTCGCTGGTACTTGTACAATGCTGCGCACATTCTGCCCGTTTACCCTTGCCGGAATCAACTCGCCAGGCAAGAGCTTTACGGCGCGCAAAGCTTCTGCCTCAACCTAATTGCTGGTGCCTCTTTGTTTATAACGATACAAGACTCGCACTACATAAGTATACTAGCTATTTCCTTTACATCAATTCTTTGTCCTTCGATTTGCGAAGCACCCTCAGGTAAGCTACCAGGTTGTCGAGTTCCTTATCTGAAATAGCATCTTCCTTAAAGGCTGGCATCATACCAATGCCATGGCGTACCTGGTATTTAATCAGGAAGCCAGGAAGGGGCTTGTTGTTGATGGCAGGACCCAGGCCAGCCGTACCTCCCGGATGACACATCTGACAGTACGACATGTATACTTTCTCTCCCTGCGCCAATGCCTGATTTTCTAAATTTACAGGGTCAAACATAGGGACTCCTCTGCGGGCTGTGCCGCAGTTGCTAAGCAGGAGTAAAAGGAACAAACCAGCAGTGAGTATAAAATGTCTTTTCATAGGTGAAGCTACTTCTTTGTGATTTTCCAGACTACCCCGGTTTTTACCTCCGGGTTCATTTCTTTTCCGCCCATGTACAGGATGCCAAAGTCTACAATGTAGAGGCTTTCTCCATCTGGCGAGAACTTCACACTGATTGGCCGTTCAAGTCCACCGGTTTTAAGCTTGGAGGCAGGCGCCACTATTTTCCCCCTGTTAGCTGCGAAATCTGAAATCACGCCATTCTCCACATTCACCCGCACTATCTTATATCCCACTGGAGCCAGCACTTTACCTACATCCGGTGCCTGGTCACCGAACTGTGCCACAAAGGCCTGCCCCTTATAACCAAAAGCATCACTGCGGGAAAAGTCAAGGCCGTTGGAGGAGGAGTGTACACCCAACTTAGCGATAGGCTTGGGTGGGGTGTTGGGGTGCTGTGCGAGCAGGGGTTGCGGTGCCTTCTTGTCCGGGGCTTCGAAGCGCTCTCCGTTTATGAGCATTCCGCCGGCATAATCCGGCCAGCCGTACCACATGCCCTCCTGCACCTCCCAAAGGTTATCACTTACGCCCCAAATGGGGCGGCTGCCACGCACGTCGAAAGCGTTTTCGCTTGTATACAGCTTACCCGCAGGCGAAAAGGCCAGTCCGAAAGGGTTGCGGAAGCCCCAGGCTATCAGTTCAGGCGGCGCACCACCTTCCACGGGTATGCGCAGCACGGCGCCAGAGCAGGGAATCCGGCCTTCTATTACCTGGCCCTCCGTAGTGGGGGTGCCATAGGGGGAATAGGCGCCTGTCGTGTGTTTCTCCCTTTCAGGCTCGGGAGGTAACTCACTGGTGTAGTTTCTGCCTACCAGCACCACGTCCTGGCAAGGAATGTCATGGAAATCCGGGTAACGTTTCAGCCAGCCGAAATCATAGTTGTCCGGCCCAACAACGCCTGAGTTGGTAGCCGTGCCCAGCGAGAAGTATAACTTGTTGTCTGAGCCGACTACAATACCGTTGGTATGATGATCGCCCATGGTGGGGAGATTCTCTAGCAGCGTCGTGATGTTGCCCTCGGGAGAAATGCGTAGGATTTTGCCGCCCAGCAGTTCGCCGCCCTCCGACACATAAAAGCTGCCGTTGTGGAAAGTAACCCCTGTCCATGGGCCATTCTTAGCGCCGATAGCGATGGTAGTGAGGCTGCCGTCCGGTTCCACACGCAGCAACCGGGGCTCCAGGAATACCTCGCCATAAGAATATCCTGCCTCTATAACGTACGCCCGCCCCTGGTCATCAAATGTTACTCCCGTAGGAAAAGTCAGTCCTGTGGCCACTGCCTCAGCTTTGTACCCGGCAGGCAGGGCAATATCGGCTGGGTCAACAGGGCGAACATTCATGCGGATGTCTCCCTGGCCACCTCCGTCGGAGGAAAGCAGTCTGAAGCAGCCGCTTAAAGAAAAGGTAAAAAGCAGCGGGAGCAGGTATCGAAAAGACCTCATATTTGGGATATCAAAATATTTAGTATAAATTATAACTTAATCATTCAGTACGTCTTACCATTACCGAAGTTGAAAACAAGCCTTCATCAAAAGCAGTATCTGGCAGCATTGAAACAGAAAAACAGCCTGTCTGAGATTTTGTTTTGGGGGCTGGGTATAGGGGTGCTGGCGCTGATGGAGCCTGACGGAAATCACTTGTTCAGCCTGTGCCCCTTTAGTTGGATATGGGAGAGTGGGTGTTGGGGCTGTGGCCTGGGGCATGGCATTGCCTACCTTTTTCGGGGTGAGTGGCAGGCATCGTGGGAGGCGCATCCGCTGGCGCTGCCAGCAGTCCTGATCTTATTGTGGCGTTGTGGGCAACTGCTGCTCTGGTCCTACCGCCAACCTGACATGAAAAATCTAATATAAAACTATGGCTAATATTCTGAACCTGATGCCGGAGCTCGACCCGGAGGAAATGAACTACATCCAGACGCTGGTGAAAGACATGTCGGACCAGGAGGCACAGCGGTTTGTGCATATTTACCGTTCCCGTCGCAAAGATTCACAACTAACCCTTATTACAGCCCTCATCGGGTTAGTGGGTGTAGCCGGTGTGCACCGGTTTCTACTCGGCCAGATTGGAATGGGCCTGCTCTACTTCTTTACCGGTGGCCTCTGCTTTGTAGGTACCATCATCGATGCCATCAACTACAAGCGACTGACCTTTGAATACAATGTAAAGGAAGCGCAACGGGTGTTGTACATGATGCAGTACACGTGATACAGTAGGAAAGAAATGAAAAAGTTCGTTTTGAAGGATTGACAGGGGCAGGAGACGTGGCTAAACTTATAGCGCAGGCGTACGGTGCGCCTGCGTTATCATAAAAGTATGCCGCTGTTCATCCCAGACGTTATACTACTCCAATTTAGTTACTCCACGTCAGGCTTGCTGATGTTTACCTCCCGCCAACTTTGATGAAGCGGTTACGGTAGCGCTGGCTGCCGTTGCTCAACTGCAGAATGTAGTATCCTGCAGCCAGTTCAGAAACATTCAGCCTTACATTCATCGTTTCTTTTAGTTGTTGGCGCAAGACTACCTGCCCCACGGAGTTATATACCATGGCAGAGGTAGCCCCAAAGGGTAAGTTATCGATATGTACGAAGCCCGGTGTGGGGTTAGGATAAAGTACAGTTTCTTCCAGTAGCGGCACTTCTAAAACAACATTTTGTCGTGCCGGCAGTGTCGTGTTCAATACCCAGTTCTGAGGATCTACCTCGATGCTTGTTACTGTGCCTTGTATCTCCAGCAGGTGCTGCTCCAGTGGCTCGTCCTGAGTCACGCGAATGGTGGTGGTGCCGGTGCTTGTCCGGATAAGGTACTGCAGGTCAGTTTTGAAGAAAAGGGTGGAAGAACTGCTGGTGCTTTGGCGGTTTACTATCAGCAGCCTGTTGCCCTCCTGATTCCATTCAATATTAAAGATGGGATATCCTTCACCGCTGTACCACTGATCAAAAAAGTAATCCAGGTCCATGTTGGTTGTTTCCTCGAATACCCGCTGCAGGTCAGCGGTAGAAGCTGTGCCTCCGCCGTATTGCCGCATGTAGTTCCGCAGGGCCTCAAAGAACAAGGCATCGTCATTTACCTCAAAGCGCAGCATGTGCACCACAGCAGCTCCTTTTTTGTATGTCAGGCGATAGTCAAATATTCTGCTGACGCTGGTGGTATCTCTGACTTTAAGGCTCCCGGAAGGGCGCTGCAGGGCAAAGTTGTGTGCATCCTGCATCCAGGTGCCGGCATTTGCTGGGCTGAAGCGCTGCAGGGCCAGGTATTCCGCATAAGAGGCAAACCCTTCGTTCAGCCAGATATCCTGCCAACTGGCACAGGTAACGTGGTCGCCAAACCACTGGTGCGCCAGCTCATGAGCCGTGAGGGTGAAGAAGAAGGTGCTTTGCGTTGTCATTGTCTGGTGCTCCATGCCGCCACCCATCGGTGCCATGCTGTGCCCATACTTTTCTTTGTGGAAAGGGTAAAGCGTAAACAGGTCGGAGAAGTGTTCCAGTAAGGGGGCAGTCTGGTCTATCTCTGCTTTATAAAAGGCAAGCGCTTCTCCTCCGTATACATAATTTAGAATAGGAACAGGTGCTGCAGCGCCTTTCGGGTTTGCATTTATCTGGTACTCCTGGTAGTCAGAAACCGCTACAGACACCAGGTAATAGTCAATCGGGTAACGCGAGTTCCACTCAAAGCGTTTCTTATTGTTTGGTAAGTCTACTACGCGTGTCAGCAGCCCGTTTGAACCAACCTTATTTTCTGCGCTGGTAGTAACAAGCACATGCACGGAATCGGCTTTATCGGTAAGGACCTGTTTGGTTGGCCACCACTCGTAAGCAGCATAAGGCTGACTCAGGCTCCAGGTAACGGAGTTGCCCCAGGTGGGCTCAATGGCTGTGCTGAACCCGTTGCCAATAGCAGCGCCGGCGCCAGAGGGAGCAGTTCCTCTGTAGTGAATGATGGCGGTAACGGAGGCCCCTGCATTAATGGGAGTGGATAGTGCTACTGCTACATCACCGGCGTTTCGTGTTATCACCCTTTCTCTTACATTATTTATTAGTACAGAGTCAATCTGGAAATTGGGGTGAAGCTCGAAAGCGAAGGCTGTGAGTGGAGCCACTTGTACCTTAGCAGCCAAGGTAACGTTGCCGGCAATGTAAGTGCTGTTTCGTTCCAGTTGCAGGTCCAGTCTGTAAAAAGTCATGTCGTACTGGTTCATCAGGCGTTGGTGTTCAGGCGTGGCTGCCGCCTGCCGCTGCACGGTGTGCAGACGGCTTTCGGCACAGGAATTCATACTTTGTGCCCACCCGCTTTGATAGCAGAGACAGACAGAGAGTATAAGAAGCAGATTTCTGATAAACATAATATGAGGTTGTAGTGCAGGAACGAAAGAATTCTTAAAAGTAGTACAATACAAGATGTTACGGTTTCTTCTGGATGGGTGCTTTGTAATTAGTAATGATTTTTTGAATGTAGGTAAGCAAAACATAAATTGCGCTCCTGCTACACCGCATTGTGTTGTGTCGGGGGCTACATTCATTCTTAAATTTAATGACTGACCTGTACTTATCTGAAATTTACATTTACCCTATCAAATCTTTAGGAGGCATAAGCGTACCCACAGCAGCAGTAGAAGACCGTGGCCTGCGCTACGACCGCCGCTGGATGCTGGTAGATGAAAAGGGAAACTTCCTGACGCAGCGGCAGCATGCCCGGATGGCGTTGTTGCAGGTGTCGCTGCTGGAGGAGGGCTTGTCGGTGAGCCATAAGAAGGGGGAGATGGAGCCGCTGTTCATTCCCTTTGGAATAAAAGATGCAGCAGCGCCTGAACTTCAGGTAACTGTTTGGGATGACACACTGGCTGCGCAGGAGGTGGGTCCTGAGATTAGTGCCTGGTTCACAGAAGCACTCGGAATGCCGGCGCGGTTGGTGCGTATGTTGGAGCAGGCCCGGCGCCTCGTAGATACGGAGTACGCCCGGAATGGCGAGGTGGTAAGTTTTTCAGATGGGTATCCTTTTATCATTATCGGGCAGGCTTCATTGGATGACCTCAACAGCCGGTTAGATCAGCCTGTGCCTATAAATCAGTTCAGGCCTAACTTCGTGTTCCGGGGTGGAGCAGCTTTTGAAGAGGATACCTGGAGCGACTTTCTGATAGGAGAAATTCCTTTTCAGGCTGTAAAGCCTGTAGCACGTTGTGTGGTGACTACTATCAACCAGGAAACAGCCGGGAAAAGCGCAGAGCCCCTTCGCACGCTGGCAACATACCGGCAAGTCCGCCACAAGATTATCTTCGGGCAGAACCTTTTATCCGGTAGTGCAGCAGGTTCTGTTAAAGTCGGCGATAAACTGGAAGTGCTTTCGCGGAAGTAGTGGCTAAATGTTCGGCAACATTCTGGCTACTACCACCTGTAGGTATGTTACTGCTTTTGGAGGTACAGGTCCGATAAGGCAACTGAAGTTCATTTGAAAATGAGATGCTTGGCTCTTTCTAAAGGATAAAAATACAAGGCTTTCGAGCTAAATGTGTAGCATTAGATGAGCAAGAATCAAGTTTACTGTGATGAGCATGGGATACCTGGCTTTGCTCTCCGCAACATTAGACAAATTTGGCTTCTGCAGTTCTGCATTTTGTTATTCTCTTCTCTCTTCCTGTAGCCAAGCTTATGAGTGCACTTCCTTTCCTGACTTTTTCACAAGTCCTATTGGTGCCTGATTCTAAACAAATTATATAAAGAACTAGCTGAAAGATACAAAGCTATAACTATCTGAAGAAAGCAATACTTATTTTGCTATACTTTAACACAAGGGGTATGTTAACTGAGTTCTTTATATTTTTATAGCTAAAAGTAGAGCAGATTTGTAAAATGTAATATGCTTTATGTCGAATTCGGGAAACCTAATAAACCTTCAATCCTGAATGAATCTGTGGTTTAACAGCAAAATAGCAAATTAATATTTATCGCATTTTTAATATATTATTCAATGCGTTGATTAGCAAGAGATTGTGTCCTGTATTAATAATTTCATATTCGGGATAAACTTCTATAATTTACGTTCGATACCTTCTTTTAAATCCCTGCAATTGGCTCTTATCCAGGTAGGTTAGTTTTACAATTAAAATTTTAGACTTAACTTTGAATGTCTAAACAACAACTAACAAACATTTTTAACTCAAAAAACTAGTATGAAAAGAGTACTACTACTAAGTTTTGCTTTGGTGTTTGCCTTGCTGCAGCAGGTGTATGCACAAAGCACAACTGTGTCGGGGCGGGTAACCGACCAAAGCTCCGGGGAGGGACTTCCCGGCGTTTCTGTAATTGTGAAAGGCACTACTGTTGGTGCTACAACATCCGCTGACGGAAGTTACTTAGTTAACGTTCCAGCAAATAATAATACTTTAGTTTTCAGGTACATCGGTTACGCTAACCAAGAGGTTGCTATAGATGGCAGAAGTACTATCAACGTAACTCTTGCATTAGACCAAAAGCAGTTGCAGGAGGTGGTAATCACAGGTTATGGCTCTACGGTTGCAAAAGAACTGACAGGTTCTGTGGCTACGGTAGGTACAGAAGATCTTGAAGATCGTCCGGTTGTTTCTGTTGACCAGTTATTGCAGGGCCAGGTGGCTGGTCTGCAATCAGTTGGTGCTTCAGGACAGCCAGGCGCTAATCAGGAGATTCGTATCAGAGGTATCGGTTCAATAAATGCCGGTTCAGATCCATTATATGTTGTGGATGGGGTTATTATCAATACAGGTGACGTTTCAAGACTATCAACCACTTCAAACCAGTTGGCGGGATTGAACCCTAACGACATTGAAAGCGTGACCGTTTTAAAGGATGCAGCATCTACATCTATTTATGGCTCAAGAGGTGCGAATGGAGTTATCCTGATCACAACCAAAAAAGGGGTTGCCGGAAAAACTAAGTTCAACTTCTCTACTGAACATGGTTATACAGACCTTGCGAAGGTGCCGGATGCCGGTAAGTTCCTTAACGCAGAACAGTGGCTAGAGATTACAAGAGAAGGTCTTGTGAACGCTGGCGAAAGCCCAGCTGATATTGACCCTTACCTGGAATCTTTAGGGGCAGGTTCTGAAGTAGATACAGATTGGAGAGACCTGGTTACTAGAAGAGGAACACAGTCAACTTACAACTTATCGGCTTCTGGTGGTAATGAGAAAACCAAATTCTTCGTATCTGCCGGTTTGTTCAACCAAGAAGCCCCTGTGATTGGATCAGAACTGCGCAGAATTTCAGGTACTTTAAACCTGAACCACACCGTTAACGAAAAGATTGACTTCTTCTCGACCTTTAATGCTTCAAACATAGACCAGAACTCACCTTCTAACGGTGGTGCTTTTGCAAACCCTGTAGGTGCTATTGGATTCCTTTTGCCGACTCAGAACCCATACAATGCTGACGGAACTTCTAACATCAACCGTAGTGGTGAACTTGGTTTCTCCGGTAACTATAACCCACTCTACCTGGTGGATAATGACAAGAGAGACTTGTCGAACACTAAATTGCTCGGTTCAGTAGGAGCAGGCTGGAACATTGCGAAAGGCCTGCGTTTTAGTTCTCAAGTAGGTGTTGACTTTATAAATCTGGAAGAGAGAATGTACTGGAACCCTTTCCATGGTGATGGTAGAAACTACGGTGGTTACGGCTTTGACTATTACACCCGTATCTTCAATTGGACAGCTACAAACCTGTTAAACTACCGCTTTACAGTACCAGGTGTTGATAGGTTAACTGCTGATGTAACAGTTGGTTATGAGGCACAAGAGTCAAGTGAGTACAGAATTACAAGCAGCGCGAACAACTTCCCGCCTACAACAGCTTTGACTGGTACAGTAGTAGCAGCAAGCCCTGTGGATGCAGCAGCAACGGGTAACGATTTCTCCTTCTCCTCTGTTCTGTCAAGAGCAAACATTTCCTACGCTGACAGATATGTGTTGAGCGGTAGCTTCCGTCGTGATGGTTCTTCCAGATTCGGTTCGGACAACAGATACGGTAATTTCTGGTCAGTAGGTGCGTCCTGGAATGTTGATCAGGAAGACTTCTTTCAGGATGTGGATGTAGTGTCGACCCTGAAACTTAGATCTTCTTATGGTGTGAATGGCAACGCCGCTCTGTCAGATAATTTCGGCAACTATACTTGGAGACCATTGTATGGCTACGGCATCAACTACAACCAGCAGCCTGGTGGTGCTTTCACAAACATAGGTAATACTGCGCTGACGTGGGAGTTAAACAAGCCGTTCAACGTGGGTGTAGACCTTGGCTTCCTGAGCGATCGTTTATCATTAACGGCAGATTACTATATAAGAACTACAAGCGACCTGCTCTTTAACCGTCCGATTTCCAGAACTACTGGTTTCACAACTATCCTGGAAAACATCGGAGAGATGAAGAACAGAGGATTTGAAGTTTCAGTTACAGGTTACCCGATTGATGGCGAGTTCAAGTGGAGAACCAGCTTCAACATTGCTTCCAACAGAAACGAAATCACACAGCTTCCTGAAGGTGAAGACATCATCGATGGTTCTTTCATTCTTAGAGAGGGATTAGATTACAGAACTTTCTATGTGCGCCAGTGGGCTGGTGTTGACCCTGATACAGGTGATCCGATGTGGTGGAGAGATGCTGAGAAAACAGAGACTACAAAAGTGTATGGCCAAGCTGCTCGCGTACCTTATGAGAGTGCATCTCCAAAGTACTTTGGTGGCTTCAACAATACCTTCTCTTTCAAAGGCTTTACATTAGACGCCTTGGTGGTTTACAACTTTGGTAACTATGTAAGAGATTCATGGGAATACTACCTGATTGATGGTTCATATCCATTGTCAAACAAATACAGCAAAGTGTTAGACAGATGGCAGGAGCCAGGCGACATTACTGATGTGCCGAGATATGAATATAACCTAACAAACAGCTCAAGCAGCTTCTCAACAAGACTGTTGTATAGTGGAGACTTTATTCGCCTGAGAAACCTGCAGCTTGGTTATGACCTGCCAACTCAGTGGGTAGAGAAAATTAAACTATCCAGAGCTAATGTTTATGTACGCGGTACAAACCTGTTAACAAAGGTTTATGATGAAGACCTTCCGATAGATCCGGAAGCAGGTGTTAATGGTATTCAAAATGCGAACGTTCCGATTTCAAAGGCGGTTACTGTTGGTTTGAATGTTAGTTTCTAATTATAAGAGTTAATTAAGTAGATTATGAAAATGAAATTCATATATATGTCTTTGCTCTCAGCAACTATGTTATTGAGTTCATGTGAGGACGATTTCCTGGAAAAAGAGCCTTATGCCTCAGTTCCGATTGGTAGTGCAATAACTACAACAGAAGAGATGCAGGCGGCCATGAATGGTGTGTACGCTTCGCTGCGTACGTTTGAGACCTTTGGCAGAAACATACCTGTACTGGGTGACTTACTGGCTGATAACACATTTATTGCTCCTACCAACTCCGGGCGATATCTCAACCAGAACAACTTTACCCTTACTGCCTCCAGTGCAGAGCCAACTGAAATGTGGAATAACCTGTATGAGACAATCCTGAGAGCTAATACAGTTATCAACGCAGAGTTACCAAATGCTGATGCTGATGTAGTAAATCAGTTAACAGGGGAGGCGTATGCTGTAAGAGCATTGGCTTATCATGAGTTGGTTAAATTCTTTGCAACACCATATACTGTGGACCCAAGTGCTCCAGGTGTACCCATCGTGACCGTGTACGAGCAAAATGCAGAGCCAGCACGTAGTTCAGTGCAGCAAGTTTATGAGCAAATCATCGCGGATTATGCAAAAGCATATGATCTGATGGAAGCGGGAGCTGCTGAAGATGCGTCTTACATGAGCAAATATGCAGCAAGAGCATTGCAGGCACGTACTTACCTGTTCATGGGAGACTATGAAAATGCGAAAGCTGCAGCTTTAGATGTTGTTACTAACAGCGGTTACAAGCTTGTTACAGCAGCTAATTATGTAAGCTACTGGAAGAACCCTACTCCTGTTTCTAACATGGATGAGACTATCTTTGAAGTTTCAATAGATGCTATTGATAACAACGGTTCGAACGCGCTGGCTAACATCTATGACCAGGGAGGATACGGTGACATCTTAGCAACCACTGATCTGTATAATACCTATACAGAAGGTGATGTGCGCTTAGGTGTGATATTAGTGGGAGAGCGTGGTAACGTTAAGCCTGCTTACATCGTCAATAAATATTCAAACCGTACCAACCCTTCTGATAAGGATGATATCAAAGTAATCCGTTACTCTGAAGTACTATTGATATTGGCAGAGGCATATGCAAGAACAGGTGAAGAGGACAAGGCACTTGAAATCTTAAACATGCTGGTTGTGGAAAGAGGGGTTGCGCCATATACTTCTACCGGAGAGCAGCTGATCCAGGACATTCTTGTTGAGAGACGCAAAGAATTAGCTTTCGAAGGACACCGTTACTGGACCCTGTCACGCCTGAACATGCCTATAGCACGTACTGATCAGCAGCCGGCTTCTGCCAGGTTGATTCCAGTTGACGATCCACGACGCATTCAGCCAATCCCACAAGGGGAGATTGATGCAAATCCGAACGTTGTACAAAATGACGGTTATTAATTTAATCTCATAAAAAAAATAAAGGGTAGACATCGTGTCTACCCTTTATTTTTTTTACCTGTACCTCAAATTAGGTGAATAGATAGTCTGATAGAGTATCGAGAAAGAACAACATCCTGGTTAAGTACTGCTTATTTTCTCAGGAGTATCGCTATCATATTTTACGGGAGGGAAAAAACGATAGCACAAAATTCGATGAGGCTCCACTGCAAGAATAAAAGTAACCGCAAGATGAAGTGAAAAGATGTTGCAGGATCTCTGCGCATTCTACCTATGTAGTTTGTTCTCTCATCTTGAGAGCCCAAAGTAGCCCTATTGGTATATAGCATAGTAATAGGAAGCTATCAACAAAGCGGGAAATCTCTCGTTCTGCTCCGTTCCTCAGTTAGCAGAACTAGTGCATACACAACTGTTACCTTCAAACAACTTACAGCCATCCACAGGAAGCGCCTGAAGACGCAATTCTTCAACAGCAAAACCATGTGTGTTGCCAGAAGGCTAGAACAACTATAAAAAGGAGGAGCTGTAGCTTTCTTCAAGAAAGATTGAAGCAGGCGAACAACGTCTGATAGAGCAGCCTGTCATTTGCTAAATACCCTGTTGGGTATATTTAGTATCAGCTGTTTCTTCTATCAGCTGTTTCTTCCCTCTGCCGCAGGTGAGTTCGAAGAACCGGATAGCACACTTCGATAACAATAAGCTAGTGCTATTGGAGTAAGCGTCAACACCAATCATATTTCTTAGTGATAGAGGTGAAAAGAACCCTTCTGGTAAAAGAAGAAGTTAGCTGATGGTCATAGGCTAGAAATCCTCCATGACTCTTATATACACACAGCAAAACCGCTTCGCTGTAGTTTCAAATTCTAAACCAACTTACAAAATCAAATGTCACAAGTCGTGTTGTAGTAAAGCTGTAGCTACTAAGTAAAGTGTTCAAAATCTACATATAGCTAAAGCGATCTAAATAGACGAGCTTAAACTATTTCTGAATTTTTGAGCAGGCTCTCATAAAGATGAAAGTATACATCAGATTTAACATGATAGCTAATAAGTTAACCTTCTGTCATCAATATAACATAAGCTAAACGGGATTTCTATTTTCTCAGCTGTCTTAAAAAAATATAATTAAAATGTTTAAACTTTGACTTTGTTAGGGTTCTAATAAAGATTTTAAGAAGTGTAGTTTAATGTAGGTGAAAAAGAAATAACATATACTTGATAAAGTTGTATCCTTTAATTATTTAAATAATGAGTAGCACTATTTTCGTCGATAAAAAACTTTGAGCCAGAGAGTCTAATCGTTGCTTATATGCTATATATCACAAGCTAAAATTGCAAATTTGATATTTTTACAACTGATAATCAGCTGTTTATTGACGTAAGGGGGTTTCTGTTGCTACCTTAGCTTTATAAATAGTAAATGCAAAGCGTGATGTAAAATCTTATGCATATAGATCTATTTTGGAAAAATGTTGCATTTAAATATGAACTAAGTGAAAAGGCTATCTAATTTATTTTATTTTATTTTCCATTTGTGTTATTCTACCTATATTGGGTGTTACAAACAATATCTAACAAACAATTTTTTATCTAACCTTAAAACTTTAGTATGAAAAGAGTACTACTACTAAGTTTTGCTTTGGTGTTTGCCCTGCTTCAGCAGGTGTATGCTCAAAGCACAACTGTGTCGGGGCGAGTAACCGACGAAGCCACAGGGGAGGGACTGCCCGGTGTTTCTGTAATTGTGAAAGGTACCACTGTTGGTGCTACTACTGGTGCTGACGGAGCTTATTCTGTTAACGTTCCGGCTAACAAAAACACATTAATCTTTAGGTATATTGGCTATTCTGCGCAAGAGATTGCGATAGATGGCAGAAATACCATCAGTGTTAGTTTGTCAGTAGATAGCGAAATGCTATCCGAGGTTGTGGTTCAGGTTCCTTACGGATCAGTTGCAAAAACAGCCTTTACAGGAGCCGAGTCTACCATTACTACACGTGAGATCCAGAGACAGCAGGTAACATCCGTTACGCGTGTGCTGGAAGGCCTTGCGCCTGGTATCCAGACAAGCAACGGCGGTGGTGCGCCAGGATCAAGTGCGAATGTGCGTATCCGTGGTATTGGTTCTGTAAATGCAAGCAGCTCTCCTTTATATGTAGTGGATGGCGTTCCTTTTGATGGAACTATATCTTCTATCTCAACTGATGATATTGCGTCTGTTACTGTACTGAAAGATGCTGCTGCTTCAGCATTATATGGTGCCCGTGCTGCAAACGGTGTTATCATGATAACTACTAAAAAAGGTAGTGGTGGCAAGCCAAGATTGGCTGTTAACTTAAGAAAAGGTGTTTCTGAGCGTGGTATCCCGGAATATGAGCGGGTTAATGCTGATCAGTATTACGAACTGATGTGGGAAGCTACACGAAATGCTCGTCTTGCTGCTAAAAACCCGGCTACTGGTGTTAAATTCACACCAGAAGAAGCTGCTATATCTGCTTCTAACACAATTGCAGGTCCTAATGGACTGGTTTATAACCCATATAACGTTGCTGATAATGAGGTTATCGATCCTGCAACAGGCAAGCTGAACCCTAATGCAAGGCTCTTGTATCAAGATAACTGGTCTGACGAGTTGTTCCAGAAAGCAACCAGAACAGACTTGAACATGAACTTATCTGGTGGAGAAGGTGCCAGCAACTACTATATCTCATTAGGTTACATCAATGAAGAAGGTATTGCCAAGTTCTCTGAGTATGATCGTTTCAATGGTCGCGTGAACGTGAACACTGGTTCTGGTGACTGGTTGAAAGCTGGTCTTAATATCTCAGCTACACTATCTGACTATGACGGTAACTTCGCTACTGGTACTGCTACCTCCAACCCTTTCTATTTCTCAAGATACATGGGGCCTATCTATCCAGTATGGGAGAGAAATGCAGAAGGTGGTTTTGTAGTAGACCCTATCACTGGTGGAAGAGTACTGGATTGGGGTGTGCCTTCACAAATGGGAACCCGCCCTTATGCTGGTAATTCAAACCTGTTAGGTTCATTAGACCTTGACGAAAACTCTACAAGAAGAAGTGAGGCAATTGCAAACGCATACGTTGAGTTTAACTTCCTGGAAGATTTCAAATTCAAGACTACGCTTGGTGGTAACTACAATAATGCCTTGGGAACTGGTTTCCAAAACTCACAGTTTGGTGATGCCGCTAACGTAACAGGTAGATCTACTAAATCTGATACCCGTGATGTTTCTTTTACTTTCAACCAAGTATTAAGCTGGAACAAAGAATTGGGTTCTCATACTATCAACGCATTAGTTGGTCATGAAAACTACTCTTATGAGAGAAGATTCATGTCTGCTACCCGTACAGGTTTTCCTTTCCCGGGAACTTCTGAACTGGCACCGGCAGCCACAGCCGGCGCATCAACTTCCTACACAAACGAGCACAAACTGGAAGGTTTCTTCTCGCAGGTAAGCTATGCCCTGAACGATAAGTATCTACTTTCAGGTAGCTTCAGAAGAGACGGTTCTTCCAGATTCTACGAGGATGTACGTTGGGGTAACTTCTGGTCAGTAGGTGCAGGCTGGCGCATTGGCCAGGAAAGCTTCCTGAGCAATGTTACTTGGGTTGATGAGTTAAAACTTAGAGCCAGCTATGGTGAGCAGGGAAACGAAGACGTTCAGAACGCCAATGGTACATCCAACTATTATGCATGGCAGGGACTTTATGGCCTTGGATGGAACAACGTAAACAGCCCGGGTGCCCTGATACAGACTTTACCAAACCCAGAGCTGTTGTGGGAGAAAAACGCAACATTCAACGTTGGTGTTGATTTCAGAATATTCAACAAATTAGATGGTACTGTAGAGTACTTTGATAGAACATCAGACAACCTGTTGTTTGATGTTCCACTGCCATTATCCACTGGTATTGAATCAAGATGGGAGAACGTTGGTACCATGAAGAACTACGGTTGGGAATTGCAGTTGGGCTATAATGCCATTACAACAACTGATTTCGACTGGAGAATTGATGTAAACCTGACCAGCTACGAAAACAAAATCACAAAGCTGCCTCAGGACGAAATCATCCGTGGTACCAAGAAGCTAATGGTAGGCCACAGTGTGTACGATTTCTGGTTGCGTGAGTATGCCGGGGTTGATCCAGCTACTGGTGACGCTTTGTATTACAAGGATGTGTTGGGTGCTGATGGCGAGCCTACTGGTGAGCTTCAAACAACCAACGTAATCAACCAGGCAACTTACTACTACCATGGCTCAGCTATTCCTGATTTGATTGGTGGTGTTTCTAATTCACTCCGTTACAAAGGGTTTGACCTGTCAGCGTTAGTTACTTTCCAGACTGGTGGTAAGTTCTACGACTCAAACTATGCTAACCTGATGCACAGGGGTTCTTATGGAACACACTTCAGCGTTGACATCCTTGACAGATGGCAGCAGCCAGGTGACATCACAAATGTGCCAAGACTACAGACTGGTGTTGCTGGTCAGGACGGTGCTTCTAACAGATGGTTGTTTGACGCTTCTTATCTGACTGTTAAGAACATCAACTTCGGCTATACAATCCCCGCTTCCTTGACTAACAAAATTGGAGTGAGCTCTCTAAGAGCTTTCACAGCCATGGATAATGCCTTAATTTTAACGAAAAACGAGGGAATGGATCCACAAAGAAGCTTCGACGGAACGTCAGATTATACTTACCCAATCTTCCGTACTGTTACTTTTGGTCTTAATGCCAACTTTTAATTAAGTAATTAAAATCTAACATGAAAAGTATATTAAAGAAGATAAGCCCGTTAGCCTTAGCAGTATTGATGCTAACGAGCTGCGAAAAAGAGTACCTGGAGACTGCGCCAACAGCTGATGTTTCTATCGAAACGGTGTTCCAGACCACGGAGGGTGCGTTAGTTGCTCTTAATGGTACCATCAGGTCAATGTGGACCAGTATGGCTGGCAGTCACGGGCACTTTGGTCAAAAGTCTTATGACCTGACCATGGACCTGATGGGAAATGATATGGTCATACACACTCAAGGTTATAGTTGGTTTACCACAGAGTACAATCTTACAGCACAGGCTTCAGCTGCGAACAACTCGAGATCTGATGTAGCCTGGGAGTACTACTACAGAACCATCAATAACGCGAACCGAATTATTGCTGGTCTTGAGACAGCAAGCGGTACAGAAGAAGAGAAAGAGTACATCAGAGGAAATGCGTTAGCATTGAGAGCTTACTCTTACTTCTATTTAATTAACCTGTGGCAGCATACTTATGTTGGAAATGAAAATGCACCTGGTGTGCCGATTTACACAGAACCAACTACAGAAGGTAAGCCAAGAGCAACTGTGCAGGAGGTTTATGCTCAGATAATCTCAGACTTAGATGCTGCTGAAGCTATGCTTGAAGGGCAGGATAGACTGCACACTTCACATGTAAATACAAATGTGGTGCAGGGAATAAGAGCAAGAGTAGCGCTGCAAATGGAAGACTGGACTACTGCAGCTGCCAAAGCAAACCAGGCAAGACAAGGTTTTGGCCTTATGTCTGCAGAGGAATTCCAGGCTGGTTTTGGTGTTGATACAGAAGAGTGGATTTGGGGCCTGGAGATTCCAAACGATCAATCTACCATTTTTGCTTCTTTCTTTTCTCACTTTGATGCTTCCAGGTTAAGCTATGCAAGCCTGGGTCTGCAGAAGAAGATTACAAAAGAGCTGTATGACATGATTCCAGAGGGTGATGTTCGGAAGACTACTTTCGTAACTCCAGGTACTGGAACCGGAAGTGGCGCATCAGTTGACTATAACCAAAAGAAGTTCTATCTGCCAGTGGCAGGCTCTTGGGCTGCGGATTATGTTTTGATGCGTGCAGCAGAGATGTACTTGATCGAAGCTGAAGCGTTAGCAAGATTGGGACAGAATGCAGAGGCGCAGGCAGTACTGAATGAGCTTCTTGAGGCAAGGGTTGTAGAAGGCTTTGAGCCTGTAGCAGCTACAGGACAGGAACTGATAAATGAAATACTACTTCAGAGAAGAATTGAGCTTTGGGGTGAAGGTTTCTCTTTATTAGACCTGAAGCGCCTGAATCAGGATCTGAACAGGCCATCAGGAGCAGGAAACCATGATGCAGCCTTAGCTCAGGTATTCCAGAGAGAAATTGATGCTCCTGAGTTCTTGTTCAGAATACCACAGGCTGAAATTGATGCAAATGATGCGTTAACTGTTGCTGATCAGAATCCGGAGTAAGTAAGATTATCTAAATAAACTAAAAAGCCGCCTTCTCGAATGTAGAAGGCGGCTTTTTGATTTTTTGACACTTCAGGAATAACAGTGTCTGAACTTTAGGCGAAGTCCTGCACCTTAGTTGAGATAAATTAACATCAGAAATAAAGAAGAATGCCGTTGCTTTGTTAGGTGCCGCCTGCTTTTAATGGACATGTATAACAAGGTCGAAGTAGATAAAAAAGTGCTGCAGGATGCACAAGAACAGATTGGTTCAACCGTAATATTTACAAAAAGGCTTGAGCTAACTTGAGTTGGAGGACGTGATAGAAAATCAATACGTCATATGCCAAGAGATGCTGCTCCGGCACCAGTGTTTATTCTGATTCAGGTAAATATTCCTTCGGAACCAAAGAGAGGTAATGATATACGCCCATGCCAATGTAACAGCGCTGTTAGTAAACTAGAAAACTGGGCCTGATTATATATTGACTGTATTCAGATGAAAAACTATTTGCGTCTGTTCCTATGTAAGCTTAAAATGAAAGTTAATGGCGGACGGCCTCTCCTGTTCCATATAAACAGCTTGTATTATCAGTATTTGAGCACTTAAGAAGTGATAAAAACGCTTTGTATTTTTCTTCCTGAAGTTTCCTTATTACTGTTCGAAAAAAAACAAAAAGTCAAAACTGTTGTTAATAAACAGTCAATACTGTTTCCCACTTGTTTTTGAATAAAGACAGGAGAGTCTATTATTGTTCTACGACTTATAATTGATTTATATGATATAATCTAGTTTAGATCTCAAGTATAAGGAAAGGAAGAAGATTACAGATACAGGCATATACTCCTTCATGATAAAAATAATACGATTTTGTGGTTTATTTATAAAAATTGTGGAAAATAAATAATTTTTTTCCTCTTATCTATGTTGGAGCTATCTTGTAATATACAAACAATACTCAAAATTTTTTTATCTCACCTTAAAACCTAAGTATGAAAAGAGTACTACTTTTAAGTTTTGCTTTGGTGTTTGCCCTGCTGCAGCAGGTGTATGCACAAAGCACGACTGTGTCGGGAAGAGTCACCGACCAAGCTACCGGAGCAGGATTGCCCGGAGTTTCTGTTGTTGTTAAAGGCACCACAGTGGGTGCTACTACCGGTGCTGACGGAGCTTATACAGTAAGTGTTCCGGCTGGATCAAACACCTTGGTTTTCCGATACATTGGTTATGCCAATGTTGAACGTGCCATAGGAAACGCAAGCACAATCAATGTGGGCCTTTCAGTAGATGACAAGCAGCTAAGCGAATTGGTGGTTGTGGGTTATGGTGTTACAACTGAAAAGTTGAGTACGCAGTCTATTGCTACAGTTGATGCGGAATCTTTTAGAAACACGCCATTAACTAGCCCGCAGCAGTTGCTGCAGGGGCAGGCTGCCGGTGTTCAGATGACAAACTCATCTGGCGTACTGGGTGCTGCTTCGTCTGTGCGTATTAGAGGTGCGGCCTCCATAACAGCTGGTGGCGACCCTTTGTATGTTATAGATGGTGTCCCTCTTAACAATAGTGATAGCTATTCCCAACTACAAGGTGGATCTGCACGTCTGAACCCCTTGCTCAACATCAACCCGAATGATATTGAGTCAATGAGTGTATTGAAGGACGCTGCAGCCGTAGCTATTTATGGTTCCAGAGGTGCCAATGGTGTGGTGCTTATTAATACCAAATCAGGATCTAAGAACCAGAAAACGGTTGTTAGTTTTGATTATTTCACAGGTATTTCACAGCCAACGAAGTTGCTGAAGTACATGAGTGCGGAAGAATATGCTACTTTCAGAAACACGTATGGTGCAGCACAAAGTGCAACTTTCAAGCCTGCTACCTACGACTTAACCAACACCTATGATTGGGTAGAGGGTGTAGTTCAGACAGGCAAAGTAAGTTCCTACAACGTTTCGGCCAGAGGCGGTAACGAAAAGACCACCTTTTATATCGGCGGTACTTATTCTGATGAGTCTGGCTTTACTATTGGTAATGAATTAGAGAAACTATCCGGAAGACTAAACCTGAAGCACGATGTAACTGAGAATATAGAGGTAGGTGTTAACTACAGCCTCTCAAACTCTGACATGAGACGTGTTGGTCTGGAGAACAGCACTGCAGCGCCTCTGACTGGAGCTTATCTACAAAGCCCATTTGTAACACCTTATGGCGCAGATGGCCAGTTCCAGAACACAGGCTTTATTGTTAACTCTATTGCACAGGACGCACTTACAAAGAACGACTTTAACCTGATGAGGAGCACTGGTAATGCTTATGCGCAGGTTACTTTCCTCAAGGATTTTAAGTTTAAAACGGATTGGGGTATAGACTTACTTGAAACAGATTCAAAGTACCGCAATCCGGATCTGCTGTCACCAGGAGGTTATGGTTATCGCTCTAATGTTTCAGATAACAAATGGTTGGTAACTAATACGCTACACTACAATAAGTTTCTTGCTGAAAGTGGACATACATTTGGTGTCCTGTTAGGGCACAGCTATGAGACATCCCGGTTTGATGATATTTTTGTTGAAGGCTCTGGTTTTGCCAGTGATGATCTTCCAAACGTTGCATCAGCGAGTACGCCAATCTCTACATCTGCTTCAGGTTCAGCGTGGGCTTTGGAGTCTTATTTCGGGCGTGTTAACTACGATTATAACAGCAAGTATTTGTTTGAGGCAACACTTCGTAGAGACGGTTCCTCCAGGTTTGGTGCAGACTATAAATACGGTACCTTCTATGCCGCGTCCGTAGGATGGGTGCTGACAGAAGAGAACTTTCTGCAAAACGCAAACTTCCTGAACTTCCTGAAACTGACATCAAGTTACGGAACCGCTGGTAACGACCAGATTGGTAATTTCGCATACCTCGGGTTATTCTCTGGCGGTGGCGGTGCAGACTATAACGGACAGGCAGGCTTGATTCCGACTACAGTGGCTAACTCTGACTTACGTTGGGAGGAAACAGCACAGTTTGATGTGACTTTGAATGCTACCGTGTTCGAGCGCCTTGACCTGGAAGTGAGCTATTATAACAAGGAGACAGTGAGTTTGCTGGCAAATCAGCCATACCCATATACAACAGGTTTTGCCAGCGCTACAAGAAACATAGGTGAAATGAGAAATCGTGGCGTTGACCTGATGATTACCAGCAGAAACATCGCTACAGATGATTTTCAGTGGACAACTACATTAAACATGGGCTTCCTGGACAATGAGATACTTTCTTTGCCTGCCAACAAAGATGCTGAAGGCAGAGACTTTCTGGCCGGAAGTACAGCACAACGAGCTATTGTTGGTGAAGACCTGAACACGTTTTACCTGGTAAGATATGCTGGCATAAACCCTGAGACGGGAGATGCACAGTGGCTTACAAAAGACGGTGAAATAACTACAACGTATGCTTCTTCTAACGCTGTGATTGTAGGAAGTGCCATTCCGGATTATACAGGAGGCTTCACAAATACTTTCCGTTATAAAGCGTTTGACCTGAATGCGTTCTTTAACTTCTCTTATGGTAACAAAGTGCTTATTGATGGCTTGCGCTTTACTGAAAACCCAGGTGGTGCCTTCAACAAGAGCACAGACCTGTTAGATTACTGGACTCCTGAGAACAAGGATGCCTTCTTCCCGGCCCTCTCTAGCCCTACTGCGCCTTTCTTCAACAGGCTTTCTACATCCCAGTTACAGGACGGTTCTTACCTAAGATTGAAGACATTCTCCGTAGGATACAATGTTCCAACTGAATTGCTAAGCAAAACAAGGGTCTTCTCAACTGCACGTGTTTACCTTTTAGGTCAGAACTTGTGGACGTTAACGGCTGACAACTTCAGAGGTCCGGACCCGGAAGTATCTGCGAGTGGTGGAAATAACCAAATTGCAGGGGAGTCTTTCTTTGCCCTGCCGCAGCCAAGAACAATAACTGCTGGTGTTAATCTTACTTTCTAACAAGCGTTTAAATTTACTAAAATGAATAAAAAACATATATTAAGCGTTTTAGGACTTTCCTTAGCGCTGGGAACTTTTTCCTGTGAGGATAAACTGAATGAGCTAAGGCCAGAGCAGGAGGTACAAGCAGGAGATGTCTACGCTTCAGAGGCTAACGTGTATGCTGTGCTTAATGGCGTGTACAGCACTATGCAGAACTTCGAAGTTTTTGGAGGCTTATCTCAGGTAATTGGAGATTTCCAGGCGGATAATGTAAACTTTGTGGGCTCTTTCCCTACCCTACAGGAAATCAAAAGTTTTTCTACAGTAGGTACTAATGCTACAGTGAGGGATTTATGGCAGGTGCATTATAGGGCAATTACAAGGGCCAATAGCTTGATTGCAAATACCCCTACCGTTGAAGATCCTTCTTTTACCGAAGAAGAGAGAGCACAGGTTATAGCAGAGGCAAAGTTTATAAGAGCGCTGTTGTACTTCCAATTATCCAACTTCTTTTCTCAGCCCTGGCAGGTAGAACAGGGAACCAACCTTTCTGTGCCTTTGGTGCTAGAGCCATTTGTTGAAGAAGTTACGTTTCCAGAAAGAGCTACTCTGAATGAAGTTCATGCTCAGATCGAAGAGGATTTAAAGGAAGCAATTCCTAACCTCAACACTTTTGCAGAGTTTGGTGAGGACAGAGAGGGCCGCGGCAGGGCTACCGTTGCAGCCGCACAGGCATTGCTGTCAAGACTGTACCTGTACAGGGAGAACTGGGCACAGGCAGAAGAGTATGCCAGGTTAGTATTAGATGGACCTGCATATGATTTGGCTACTGATTATAGCTTCTACACTTCAGGAATCACAGAGGAGAATATCTTCTCTATTTTGAACTCAGCGATAGATAACGGGCGTACCGGTAGTGGTGGTCTGGCATCTTATTATAGCCCTGCAGCACAAGGAGGAAGAGGGGATGCACCTTATTCAGAAGATCTTATAACAGCTTTTGAAAGAACGGCTGTAGACGGCGCTATTGTAGACAAACGATACACTGCCTTAACAGAGACAGGTGTAGCTGCTGATGATGTTACTTATCCTTTTACAAATAAGTACCCTGATGCAGTGAACAACTCAGATAATGCGCCTGTTATTCGTGTAACAGAGGTAGTGCTGACTTTGGCAGAAGCAATAGCGCGTCAGGCTACTTCAGTAGCTGAAGCGCAGGAAGCAATTGACTTGATAAATGAGCTGCGCACCCGTGCAGGTCTGCCACTTTATACAGTGGCTTCTTTCTCATCTGTTGAAGAACTGATAGCGGCCATACTGTACGAGAGAAGGCTAGAACTGGCATTTGAAGGCTTCCGCAGAATGGACTTGCTACGAAACAGGATGCCGTTGATTACAACTGGCCAAGGAGCTGCCAGAGCAGTATTTGGTGGAGACTATACCATTCTTCCAATCCCGCAGCGAGAACTGGATATAAATCCATCTCTTGTGCCAAATCCTGGATACTAATACAGGTTAATGGAATTAAATAACTAAAGGGGTGGGCATTTATGTCTACCCCTTTATCTTTGTACCTCAGTAATAAAAATCAACAATGAAGAAGAACGCAATTGCTTTGTTAGGTGCCGCCTGTTTTATTTCGGGAGCGTTCGTAACCAAGCTGGCAGATGATAAGATTACAGTAGATGTGCTGCATGATGCACAGAAGCTGATAGGGCTCCACTTCACAAATGCCCAACTCGACTCCACCCTGTCGGAGATGGAAGAGTTTAAGGAGAGTTATGAGGCGATCCGGAAGGTGCCGCTAACCAACGATGTGGCCCCGGCGCTGGTGTTCAACCCAATACCGGTAGGGTATACTTTCGAGAAACAGAAGGTAGCGTTTGATGTGACGCGTCCTGCCAACGTAAAGCTGCCAAAAAAACGGGAGGAGCTGGCGTTCTACTCTATTCCACAGCTGGCAGAGCTGGTGCGTACACAGCAAATAACTTCTGAGGAACTGACAAAGTTTTATATCGCGCGGCTGAAGAAGTATGGCCCAACGCTGGAGTGCGTGACAACGCTCACAGAAGAACTGGCCCTGCAACAGGCACTGAAGGCAGACAAGGAGATAAAAGCTGGCCAATACAAAGGCCTGCTGCACGGCATTCCGTTTGGGGTGAAAGACCTGCTGTCGACGAAGAAGTATAAAACGACCTGGGGTGCCACACCCTACAAAGACCAGGTAATAGATGAGGATGCTACTGTGGTGCAGCGCCTACAGGATGCTGGTGGCGTGTTGGTAGCGAAAACAACCTTAGGCGCGCTGGCAATGGGTGACGTGTGGTACGGCGGTAAAACGCGCTCTCCCTGGGACATTACGAAAGGATCCAGCGGCTCGTCTGCCGGTTCAGCTGCAGCTGTGGCCGGTGGCTTACTGCCCTACGCAATTGGCACTGAAACTTTGGGTTCCATCGTTTCACCGTCTACTGCATGCGGTACCACAGGCTTACGTCCTACCTTCGGCCGCGTGAGCCGCAACGGGGCAATGGCATTAAGCTGGTCGATGGATAAGATAGGCCCTATTACAAGGTCTGCAGAAGATGCCGCCATTGTATTTAACGCTATATACGGGCCGGATGGGAAAGACTTATCTGTGTATGATGCGCCTTTCAACTACAGCTCAAAAATAGATGCAAAGAAGCTGCGCGTGGGGTACCTGAAGAAAGACTTTGAGCGCAACTACGGCTTCAAAGAAAATGACGAGGCAACACTAGCAGTGCTTCGGGAGGCAGGAATAGAACTGGTGCCAATAGAACTGCCAGACTTGCCGGCACGGGAGCTGACCCTGACTATTTCGGTGGAAGGGGCGGCTGCTTTTGACGAACTTACCCGCAGTGGCCGTGACAGCCTGTTGGTGGCCCAGCATAAAAATGCCTGGCCAAACATATTCAGGGCAGGTAGGTTTGTGCCGGCTGTCGAGTATCTGCAGGCACAGCGTGTGCGAACGTTGCTGGTGCAGCAGATGCAGAAGAAACTGAAGGACGTAGACGTGTACCTGAGCCCTTCCTTTGCCAGCAGTAACCTGGTGGTGACGAACCTGACAGGGCATCCGTGTGTGGTGGTGCCTAACGGCTTCCAGAAAAATGGTATGCCCACCACCATCACGTTTATGGGTAAGCTCTTTGGCGAAGCGGATATGCTCGCCCTGGCAAACTTATACCAGGGCTTAACGAACTATGAGGAAAAGCATCCGGACATGAACTTCGGAAAGAAAAAGAAATCAAAAGCATAGCCAGAACCGCCACCTGAACCTAAAGCATCAGGTGGCGGTTTTGCATAAAGGCTATAAAGCGCTTAAATTTAATTCCACAAAAAACTAACCAACAAATCGACATATTCATGTTATTCAGAAAACAAGCCGTAGCCCTGATGACCTGCCTGATGCTATATGGCAGTGCCTTACAGGCGCAGGACGGGAAGATGGAGCTCAGCGTGGAGAAAATTATGCGCGACCCGAAATGGATGGGAACATCTCCGAGCAACATCTTCTGGTCAGAAGACGGTAAAAAAGTCTACTTCAGCTGGAATCCGGACGGGAATAAATCAGATTCATTGTACAGTGTGTCTGCTGATGGAAAGAACATCCGAAAGGTAAGCCCGCAGGAGCGCCGCAATTTACCTTCTCCTTATGGCGAGTATAACCGCGCTGAAACAAAGAAAGTGTATGAGAAGAACGGCGATATTTTTTTATACAATATAAAATCCGGTAAGCCGCAGCAGATAACAAATACCGTGGAGCGGGAGAGTAGCCCCTCGTTCAGCCACAACGAGCAAAAGGTGGTTTACATAAAAGACAATAACCTTTTTGCCTGGCATGCGGCCAACGGACAAACCGTGCAGCTAACCGATTTCAGAAAGGGACGAAAGGCAGCAGGAGAGGGGAAAGATGCCCAACGGGATTGGCTGAAAGAACAACAGCTGTCGCTGCTGCAGATTGTACGGGAACGCGAGGAGGAAAAGGAGGCACAGCAGAAGAAACAGAAACGCGATGCTCCAAACCGCCCGAAAGAGATCTACATAGACGATAAGGCTGTCAATAGCATCAACCTGAGCCCGGACGAACGCTTTATCACGTATCAGCTGGTAAACCGGCCGAAGAACGCGAAGACAGCCATCGTTCCGAATTACGTTACCTCCTCCGGCTATACGGAAGATATTAACACCCGCACGAAAGTAGGCGATGCGCAGGCAACTTATGAGTTCTTTGTGTACGACACACAGCGCGATACTGCTTTTGCAGTTTCAATGAAAGATGTGGCAGGGATTGCGGAGCAGCCCGCATATTTGCTGGAGAAAGAAACAAATACCAGCGCAGCAAAGGACACAACTGACACGAAAGCTAAAAAAACAGAGGTACGCCCAACAGTTATCTACGGTCCTTATTGGTCTGATAATGGAAAACAGGCAGTGGTGGTGGCCCGTTCGCAGGACAACAAAGACCGTTGGATTCTGAAGTTAGACCCTGCCACAGGTAAGCTAACAGTGCTGGACCGCCAGCGCGATGAGGCCTGGATCAACGGACCCGGCATCGGCTACGGCCCCGGCGAAATTGGCTGGATGCCAGACAACGAGCGGGTTTGGTTCCAGTCGGAGGAAAGCGGCTACTCGCACCTATATACTGTTGACGTAAGCAGCGGCAAGAAAAAAGAACTTACAAGCGGAAAGTTTGAAGTGTCGGACCTGCGGATATCAGATGATAAGAAGAACTGGTACTTCACAGCGAATAAAGCACACCCGGGCGAGAAGCATTTTTACCGCATGCCGTTGCAGGGGGGAGAGATGGTGCAGCTGATTTCAATGCCCGGAGCCCAGGAAGTAACGCTGTCGCCGGATGAAAAGAACCTGGCTATACGCTCCTCTACCAGCAACAGGCCCTGGGAGTTGTATGTGATGGAAAATAAAAAAAGCGCGAAGCCAAAGCAGGTGACGGAGTCGCTGACAGAAGAATTCAAATCATACGATTGGCGTGAGCCGGAGGTAATCACGTTTAAAGCAGAGGATGGAGCCGATGTGTATGCCCGCCTGTACCGCCCGGAAAACCCTGAGAAGAACGGACCTGCTGTGGTATTTGTGCATGGTGCCGGCTACCTGCAGAACGCCCATAAATGGTGGAGCAGCTACTTCCGGGAGTATATGTTCCATAACTTCCTGGCTGACCAGGGCTATACTGTGCTGGACATCGACTACCGGGGCAGCGCTGGCTATGGCCGAGATGTACGCACAGGCATCTACCGCTTTATGGGTGGTAAAGACCTGAGTGACCATATAGATGGAGCGAAACACCTGGTGGAGAAGTACAATGTGGACCCAAACCGTATCGGAATCTATGGCGGCTCCTACGGTGGCTTCATCACGCTGATGGCTATGTTCACCGAACCTGATGTATTTGCTGCCGGTGCCGCCCTGCGCTCTGTAACAGACTGGGCCCACTACAACCACGGCTATACCTCCAATATTCTGAACACCCCTTACACCGATAGCACCGCTTATGCCAAGAGCTCACCCATCTACTATGCCGAAGGCCTGAAAGGGGCGTTGTTGATTTGCCACGGTATGGTAGACACCAATGTGCATTTTCAGGATGTGGTGCGCCTGACACAGCGCCTGATTGAGTTGGGTAAGGACAACTGGGAGCTTGCAGTATACCCGGTAGAGGACCATGGCTTCGTGGAGCCCTCCAGCTGGACAGACGAGTATAAGCGAATCTACAAACTCTTTGAGGAGAACCTGAAGAAGGAAGAGGGGGATAAGATTTAGAAGAACATTTATCATAAAAGAAGGGGGAGGCTGCAAACAGCTTCCCCTTCTTCGCTAAAGTACTTTTACTCAAGGTAACTGCTCACACCATTCCACTGATGACACTTCATGTCTGCAGTTCCGCTGTTGTTGGTGTTTTCCACCAACAACAAAGCGCTCTGGCTATAGAACAAATGAAAAGATGAGCACACAAAGCCTCTTCAGCTGTCATACAGATTATGAAATCCGAATAAGCGGAATGGCAGGAATAAAAAGGCTGACTCCCCTTAGTAGGTATAAGTCAGAGTGGCTTCTTAGAAAGTGTACACTAAAGCTACACCATCCTGATCCGCAGAACTTACCGGCAACAGGGACACCTTAGAGCCTCGCTTGTGCAGTTCGGGTACCAAAATGCCGACGCTGGCCCCAATGGCATACCCCAGAATGTTATCGCTCAGGAAATGTTTTCCCGCCCTTAGCCTCAAGTAACCTACTGTGGCTGGTACGGCTGCAGCGGCAGCCCAGATATAAGGGCGGGCCGGGGAGCCTGGGTTAAGGTCATGGAATACCTTCGCTACAAAGAAAGTAGCAGCAGCAGTGGCGGAGGTATGTCCGGCATAAAAAGAATTCTCCCCATACTTATGTAGCCGCGCATCCAGCGGCGCATCGGAGGCATATACACTTGGCCGCTTCCGGTCTATCAGGCCTGCTGTAAGGCTGTACATGCCGCCTGCTATAGACATAGCCTGCCCATAGAGCATGAACACCTGTGGCGCATCCTGCCGCACATTATCATTCAGTAGCAGGAGGAACGGCGTAGCAAATGAGCCATAGAAGAAGTAGTCGCTAGTATGTTCAGCATTGGCGCTGTAATTGCCGGCTGCAAAGCGGTCAAATCCGTTTACATCCTCGTTGCTTAGACCTGCCAGATCTGCTTCAGTAAGCTTTTCTTTGTTTGTTATGAGCAAGCTGCCTATCACTGATGCACCAACGGCACCTGCTGTTATGGCTCCATCGCGGAGCCAGTTGACGTGGTACGGAGAGTTGCCGGTTTGGCTCCACGCAAGTTGCCCCCCGAGGCTGTACAAAACCAGCCACAACAGCAAGAGTCTCTTCATTTCAAGTGCTTAGAAAGTATACGTCAAGAGCGCTCCGCTGTACTCGCGGCCGGTTACCGGGATAAGGCTTATGTCTCTTTTGTTTGATTTTTTGTGAAGCTGTGGCACCAGAATACCCGCTGCAGCCCCAAGAGTGTAACCCAGGATGTTGTCGCTCAGAAAGTGCTTACCTGCCCTTAGCCTCAGGTAGCCCACAGTGGCCGGTACGGCAGCAGCGGCAGCCCATACATATGGCCTGGCCGGAGAATCAGGGTTGAAATCATGAAATATCTTTGCTGCGAAGAAAGCCGCACTGGCAGAGGCAGCTGTGTGGCCGGCATAAAAAGCATTCTGAGAATTGGCTCTCATTTTCTCAGAGTCCGATACATCAGGGCTGTACGTAAGCGGGCGGTTGCGGGGAAGGTTTCCATTCGTCATGGTAAAAAGTGCCCCCGTTATTGCCATCGTCTCCACATACAGCACGAATACCTGTCCGGCGTTGCTCTTTACGTCCTCATTCAGCAATAGTGCCAGTGGCGCTACAAACGACGCGTAAAAAGGATAATCGCTATGCGTGTTTGCCGTTTCTGAGTCCCAGCCAGCGGAGAAGCGGTCAAACCTGTTGACATCCTCTTTGGTCTGCGTGTTTATTTCTTCCTGCGTGAGTCCCTCTTTATCCTGCATCAGGGTAAGGCCATAGTAACTGAGCCCCATACCCGCCGCAATAATGGGAGCATCAACTTTCAGGCTAGTTTTGTAGGGTGAGTTGTCCTGGCAAAAGGCCTCTCCTGTCAGGAAGGTGAATAATGTTAGAATAATGAATACAGGTTTCATATAGTGATATGTTTATGCTCTTCAAACGGGGCATATTTGATAAAGTTATGGCCTCAGGAGGCAGGTGTGGCTACTTTTAGGGGCAGGGTAGGTATAATTTGATGGAGTATAGGATTTTCTAAAGTAAAAGTTTAACAGCTATTATTATACCTTATCCCGTTCTTCTCTTTTACCTATATATTTTAACTGTTGCAGAATTGTTTTAGCTTTGTAGCCGCTGCCGGAAAAGGCAGCTGGTTTATACTTTGTACCTAAACCCATATAAAATGCCTTATTTATTTACTTCTGAATCCGTGTCAGAAGGCCACCCGGACAAAGTGGCGGATCAGATTTCAGATGCGTTATTAGATGAATTCCTGAAGCAGGACCCACAGTCTAAAGTGGCCTGCGAAACATTGGTAACCACTGGCCTGGTTGTGCTAAGCGGTGAGGTGAAAACAGAAGCCTATGTAGATGTGCAGAAGGTGGCCCGCGAGGTGATCAAACGCATTGGTTACACCAAGTCTGAGTATAAATTTGATTCTGAAGCCTGCGGTGTGATTTCAGCGATTCATGAGCAGTCAGCCGACATCAACCAGGGCGTGGAGCGTTCGAACCCGGAAGATCAGGGGGCAGGTGACCAGGGAATGATGTTTGGCTATGCCACGAACGAGACAGATAACTATATGCCCCTGGCGCTGAGCGTTTCGCACCTGTTGCTTCAGGAGCTTGCTGCTATACGCAAAGAAGGTAGTGAAATGACGTACCTGCGCCCGGATGCCAAATCGCAAGTTACAATTCGCTACAGCGACAACCACGTGCCGGAGAAAATTGATACCATCGTTATCTCTACACAGCACGATGAGTTCGTGGAAGCTGCAGGTGAGAGCAACGATGCGAAGAACGAGGCAGAGGTGCAGATGGTGCAGCGAATTAAAGAGGATGTAGAGAATATCCTGATGCCACGCGTGCTGAAGCAGTTGCCGGAGCGTATTCAGGAGTTGTTCAACAGCAACATCACCTACCACATTAACCCAACAGGGAAGTTCGTGATCGGTGGCCCGCACGGCGACACTGGTCTAACAGGCCGTAAAATCATTGTGGATACTTATGGCGGCAAGGGCGCACACGGTGGTGGAGCTTTCTCAGGCAAAGACTCATCTAAAGTAGACCGTTCTGCGGCGTATGCAGCACGCCATATCGCGAAGAACCTGGTAGCGGCCGGTGTGGCCGATCAGGCGCTGGTGCAGGTAGCTTATGCTATTGGTGTGGCAAAGCCGGTTGGCTTATACGTAACCACCTATGGCTCTACCAATGTAAAAGACGCGAGTGGCAACACGATGAGCGACGGCGAAATTGCGGAGAAAGTGAACAGACTGTTCGACATGCGTCCTTATGCCATTGTGCAGCGCTTTGGACTGCAGAACCCTATTTTCTCGGAAACTGCGGCATACGGCCACATGGGCAGAACGCCATCTATAAAGCAGGTGGAAGTAGGCAGGAACGGGCATAAGGAAACAAGAGAGTTCGAAACCTTTACATGGGAGAAACTGGACCACGTAGATAAAATCAAAACTGAATTCGGTCTATAAATCTGTAGAGAACAGATAGAAACTCATAAAACCAGAACGGCCTGCTAAGTATAGCAGGCCGTTCTGGTTTTATGTTATTTCCTAATCCGGAATTAATAATTCGTCATTCGGAAGTAAAGCTTTCGTTAGTGTGTCGCTTGCTTCTCTTTATGCCTCTTCAGTTGGCGGCGCATCGCATCAACGGCGGCATCAGCGGCGGCCTCAAACGATGCCGCATTTTCCTGTGAGAAGAGCGTGCTTCCCGGCACAAATAGTCTGATTTCCACCTCTTTGTTATTTGTGCCCCCCTGGCTGCCATTGTCCTTCATAAACACCTCTCCGTCTATTATTCTGTCGTAGAATGTTTCCAGTTTGTTCACCCTCTGCTGAATAAAAGAATTCAGCTGCTCACTAGCATCGAAGTTGATGGAATGCATTTGTAGCTTCATAGTCATTTTAATTAATAGTTAAACTTACGCTTTTGGATGGGCTTTCTCGAAGACCGATTTTAGCTTCTCAATTGAGTTATGGGTATAAACCTGCGTTGCCGCAAGGCTGGCATGCCCCAGTAGATCTTTTATAGCATTGAGGTCTGCTCCTTTGTTCAGCAGGTGCGTCGCAAAAGAGTGGCGCAACACGTGCGGGCTGTTATGTTCGGAGGTGGTAATCAAGCTGATGTATTTTTTAACAACGCGATAAACGAATTTGGGATAAAGGGGACGAGCTTTATTAGTAACGAGCAATTTTACGGAATTGTTATCAGCAAAATACCGCTTCTTCTGCGTTTCATAAGCAGCAATGCTGTTCAGAAGAGAATCGTTGAGGGGTACTATACGTTCTTTGTTGCCCTTCCCCAGCACACGCACCACTTTGCTACGGTGGTCTATATCAGCGTGCTCCACGCCAAGAAGCTCTGCCAGCCGTATGCCGGTGCCATACAGGAACTCCAGAATCAAACGCTCGCGCTGGCCTTCGAAATTATCTTCAAAAGTAAAGGAGTCGAGCAGGGTGTTAAAAGGCTCTTCGAGTACAAAAGCAGGGAGTTTTTTAGATGCCTTGGGTGCTTTTATGCGCAGCATCGGGTTAATAGCTATGCGCTGTTGAGCGAGCAGAAACCGGAAATAAGAACGCAGGCAGGCAATTTTCCGGTTAATGGAGCGTGGCTTTATGTTGTTCTGTACCAGCGTCAGTATCCAGGACCGGATGATGGTATGGTCAGCCTCGGCAGCATCTGCTATATCGTACACCTGCCGGAGGTACTGTGCGAACTGACCTAAATCGGTGTGGTAGGAGGTAAGGGTATGCGAGCTGTACCTCTTCTCGTACTGGAGGTACTTGAAAAATAAATCCATACATTAGTATATCTGATGTTGTGAATCAGATATACTAATGTATGGAAAAATAATGTATCTTGGTAGAAAGACTAGTAGTTATCGTTGGCGAAAAGCTGCTGCTTGTATACCGCTCTTTCTTTCTGCTTTCTTCTGGCTACTGATGGCTTCTCGAAATAAGCTCTTGATCTTAGTTCTTTCAAAACACCAGTTCTTTCGAATTTCTTCTTAAACCTCTTTAATGCGCGGTCTACAGACTCGTTATCTTTTACGTTGATAATAATCATATTTCTTTCTTTTCTCTTTAAATTAGGGTTGCAAATTTAACTAAGCTTGTACCTAAAAATCAACAGATTGGCTAAATATATTTCACTTCAGCCTGTATTTTTATTTTAAATACCCAAAAAAGGCCGGATAAATGCCTTTACCGCTGTTATTTAAGTACCGCTCTGGATATAACAAGCTTTTGTATCTCACTTGTTCCCTCACCTATGGTGCAAAGTTTCGCATCCCGGTAATACTTCTCGGCAGGATAGTCCTTTGTGAAGCCATATCCGCCAAAAATCTGAACGGCTTCGTTTGCCACCCGCACCGAAACCTCCGAGGCAAACAGCTTGGCCATGGCAGATTCCTTGTTCACGTTCAGGCCACGGTTTTTCATATCTGCCGCCTGGTACGTCAGCAGAGAGGCGGCCTCGATCTCAGTGGCCATATCAGCCAGTTTAAAAGCAATGCCCTGGAAGCTGGAAATCGGCTTGTTGAACTGGTTGCGCTCCTGCGAATATGCCAGTGCCGCATCAAAGGCACCCTGTGCTATTCCCAGGGAGAGAGCGGCAATAGAGATTCGGCCGCCGTCCAACACTTTCATGGCCTGTATAAAGCCTTCGCCTATAGTGCCCAGTATCTGGTCTTTGTGCACACGGCAATCCTGGAAAATAAGCTCTGTTGTTTCTGAGGCACGCATGCCAAGCTTATCTTCTTTGCGGCCGGCGCTAAAGCCAGGTGTTCCTTTTTCTATCACAAATGCTGTCATGCCACGAGAGTCGCCAACTTCTCCTGTACGTACAATCACCACCGCCACATTGCCTGACTTGCCGTGGGTAATAAAGTTTTTGGCCCCGTTTATCACCCAATAATCCCCGTCCTGTACAGCTACAGTGCGCATATTGCCTGCGTCAGAGCCAGTGTTTGGCTCCGTTAAGCCCCAGGCACCAATCCACTCAGCTGAAGCAAGCTTCGGGAGGTACTTTCTCTTCTGTTCCTCGTTTCCGAACTGTAAGATATGGCCGGTGCACAGGGAGTTATGCGCTGCCATCGAAAGGCCGATAGAGCCATCAATCCTGGACAGCTCTGCAATGGCTGTTACATATTCGGTATAGCCGAATCCCGACCCGCCATACTCTGTAGGCACTAACACGCCCATCAAGCCTAGTTCACCAAGCTTTTTGAAAACCTCCACCGGGAACTCCTGGCTTTCGTCCCATTCCCGCATCTTGGGTTTTATATGCTTCGCACCAAAATCACGAACCATGTCCGCAATCATGCGCTGATTTTCAGTTGTCTTTAATTCCATTTATCTTCTAGAGTTGCAGGTATATCAGTAGCCGTATAACGGGGATCCTATAGCCCTTGTTTACAAAGCAATATAAAGGTAAGAGTATTTGGGTTTATTTTTTCCGTTTTCGCAAAATGAATTTGCAATGTACCTGTCATGTTTAGGGATCTTTAATGACAGGGCTATTAATTTATAAGATTGGCAATAATAGTCGCTTTAGAGTCACCTTAACAGGACGGACACTGGCAGCTGCTGATGTTTACAATTATTTGCCTCCACACAGTGCTTGGTAAGTAAATTGCTGGTTGCCCCATATAGATTAGTGCTCTTGCTGCGTGCAGGAGAGGGCGTTCTGTTGTTTATTTTGACAGCGCTCTTTATTTCTGTTATTTTGAAGTATATTATACGGGAGCCCACAGCTGAAAGAGCCAGTAGGGTTAGGAAAAGGAGATGATACAGTTTTTAAAGAAAATTTTTGGGGACAGTGCTCCAGCCGAAGAGTCTTTCAGCGCCTTAGGCGTTGACATGCACTCTCACATCCTGCCTGGCATAGACGACGGTTCAGAGAACATGGAGCGCTCGCTGGAGTTGGTGCAGGTGATGCATTCGCTTGGGTACCGCAAGCTGATTATGACGCCCCACATCATGAGCGACTTCTATAAGAACACTCCGGAGATTATTCGTGAGAAGCTGCATTTGCTGAGACAAGCCGTAGCCGGGGCAGGTATTGAAGTGGAGCTGGACTGCGCCGCAGAATACTACCTGGATGAGGGCTTGCTGTACAAACTGGAGAACGGGGAGGAATTGCTGACATTCGGCGACAAGTACCTGCTGTTCGAAACCTCTTTCCTGAACGAACCGCTGAACCTGCGGGAGGCTATATTTAAGATGCGCTCCAAAGGATACAAACCGGTGCTGGCCCATCCGGAGCGATATACCTACTTTTACGGTAAGTTCGATGCGCTGGCAGCTTTACGCGAGAATGGAGTGCTGTTTCAGCCTAACCTTAACTCCCTCACAGGCTATTACTCGCCAGGTGCAAAGGAGTATGCTGAGCGTTTGATTGAGAACGGCCTGGTAGATTTCTTGGGGTCTGATGCACACGGCTTAAAGCATACGAACAGTCTGCAGAAGGTGCTGAACAGCAAATACCTGAGCAAAGCGCTGGCGCTCCCGATTCGTAACAGCCAATTATAATAAGCCTCCTTCTCTAAATTTCCTAATAACATGATATTCGTAACTGGCGGCAGTGGCCTGATCGGCAATTTCTTGATTCCGGCGCTTTTAGAGCAGGGGCATAAGGTAAAAGCGCTTTACAGGGAGCAGGTGCCTGCTATACCTGGCTCTGAGCAGGTGCAGTGGCTGGAAGGCGATGTGCTGGACCCCTTGTTTCTGCGGAAGGCGCTGCAGGACGTCACGCACGTGTTCCATTGCGCAGGTGTGGTGTCCTATGCTCCACAGGATGAGGAATTGCTGAAACAGGTGAACATAGAAGGCACAGCCAACATAGTGGATGTATGCCTGGAGCACCCGGGCATCAGGCTGTGCCACGTTAGCTCTATAGCGGCGGTGGGCCGGCCAAAAGGCGCAACCTTACTCACCGAGAACAGCAAATGGGACCTGGCAGAAGAGCATTCTGCTTATGCCAGGTCCAAGTACTGGGGAGAGTTGGAGGTGTGGCGCGGCATTGCCGAAGGGCTGAGTGCCGTTATCGTGAACCCTTCTGTTATACTTGGCCCTGCAGACTGGAACCGCAGCAGCACACAGCTCTTTAAGTACATATACCGCGAGCGGCCTTTCTATACGGGTGGCAGTGCAAACTTTGTGGATGTGCGGGATGTGGTAGCGGCGATGTTGCAGCTGGCCTTCTCGGATATCTCGGGAGAAAGATATATATTGAATGCAGGGCTTATGAGCTACAAGGAGTTTTTTGAACAGGCAGCACACTGCTTCCGTAAAAAAGCTCCTTCCACTAAAGTGCCGCCGGCATTGGCGGAGGTGGTGTGGCGCTTTGAGCACGTACGCGCGTGGCTTACCGGTGGCCGACCGCTTATTACGAAGGATACGGCTCGGGTTGCGGCAAAGAGCCATGTGTTCAGCAATGAGAAAATTTGCAGGGAAATTAACCTTACATTCAGACCGCTTTCAGAGTCAATAGTTTGGGTATGCGAACAGCTTCAGCTGTCCTCTTCAGAAGTGGTTGGCAGCCCCGGTAAATAAACTATTTGCACCATTAAAATGTAGTATGACAGAGGCTGAATTTAGCAGCTTGTTGGATATTGGAGATGAAAGAAAACTTTGAAGAACATAACGAAGAACTGGAATTAATACAGCGCTTCGAGCGGATGCTCGGGAGCAACGAAACTGTGTTTTTCGACCTGACTGATTTTGAATATATAATAGATCATTATACAGCTAATTTTGAATATAAAAAGGCCCTGGCGGCCTGTGATTCTGCCATTGCGCAGTACCCCTTTTCTACTGAGCTGCAGATAGACAAAGCCCAGTTACTTGCCATGGCAGGATCCTTTGAGGACGCCCTGGTGCTGATAAACCAGGTAGCGGAGGTAGATCCGGAGAACGCGGATGTGCAGCTGACACGGGGAATCATTTTTACGCAGCGGGGGGAGTTCCGGGAAGCGATCGATTACTTTAAGAAAGCGCTGGCCTATGCCTCCGACGACAGGGATGACATCTACTTTAACATTGGATTGGCCTATCAGACCTGGGGCAAGTTCAGCTCTGCAGTGAAGTACTATAAGAAGTGCATTGAGCTGAACCAGGAGAACGAGGCGGCGATGCAGGAAATCCTGTACTGCCTGGAGGTAACAAATACCATCAGCGAGAATGTGCCCTTCTTCCAGCAGTTTGTCGACAATGAGCCATACTCATCTGTGGCTTGGTTTAACCTGGGGAACGTGTATAACAAAATGGGTGCGTATGAAAAGGCCATTGCCGCCTACGATTACGCCACCATCATCACCCCGGACTTTATCACGGCCTACAACAATATGGCTAATGCGCTGGTGTTTATGGGAGACTTCCCAAAGGCCATAGAAGCATTCAGTGCCATGATAGAGCATGGAACACCCACCGCAGAGGCATACTGTAACATTGGCGAGTGCTACGAAAAACTGCAGCAGTGGGACCTGTCACGCCGGTACTACCAGAAGTCTGTGGATTTGGATCCGGAGATGGATGAGGCCTGGTTTGGAATCGGGATGATACTGGACGCGCAGGGTAAGTGGTACGAGGCGGTGCACTTCTTTAAGAAGGCGGTGGAGATGTACGACGACAGTGCTGACTACTGGGTGGCGCTTGCTGCCGCCGAGTATCATGTGGGGCATGTGGTGTCGGCTCTGGAGAGCTATGAGCGTGCCGCCGAAATCAGGCCGGACGACAAGGACATCTACCTGAACTGGTCTATTATCCTTTACGAGCAGGGCAACTTCGAGGAAGCCACGGACATCATTTTAAATGCGATAGAAATACAGCCCAAAGAGGCTGAACTGTATTATCGGGCCTGTGCCTATATGCTTTCTGCAGGAAAATACCGCGAAGCTTATAATTATCTGGAAAATGCGTTAATTTTGGACTTCGATAAGCATAAACTGCTCTTCGAGTTCTTTCCTGAACTGGAGTCGCAGCGCGCATTATCCCGCTTAATTGATCAGTATCGCAAATAAAAGTAGATGAATTATTCGCTGAATAGCATTCCAGACCGTGTGGCCAAGCCACGTGAGAGCGGCTATACGATGGCCATGGACAAAGGCCTGAGTATAAGGGAAACAGAGGACTTCCTGGAAGTGGCCGGAGATTATGTAGACATTGTAAAGCTAGGCTGGGCCACCTCGTATGTGGTGCCTAACCTGCAGAAGAAGCTGGATGTTTACAAAGCCGCCGGGATACCGGTATACTTTGGAGGTACGCTGTTTGAGGCCTTCATTGTGCGTAACCAGTTCGACGACTACCGCCGCGTACTCGATAAGTATGAGATGACTTTTGCGGAGGTGTCGGATGGTTCGCTGGAAATGGTTCATGAAGACAAGTGCCAGTATATCAGAACGCTCTCTGAGCAGGTAACGGTCCTTTCGGAGGTAGGTTCTAAAGACGACCAGAAGATTATTCCACCCTACATGTGGATTAGGCTGATGCAGGCAGAACTCGATGCCGGTGCTTGGAAAGTAATAGGCGAAGCCCGTGAAGGCGGTAATGTCGGCTTGTTCCGCTCTACCGGTGAGGTACGTAGCGGTCTGGTGGAAGAAATCCTGACGAAGATCCCGTTTGAGAAAATCCTGTGGGAGGCACCACAGAAGTCACAGCAGGTCTGGTTTATCAAGCTGCTGGGCACAAACGTGAACCTGGGCAACATTGCGCCAAGTGAGGTAGTACCGCTGGAAACAATCCGTTTAGGCCTTCGGGGCGATACCTTCAACGACTTCCTGAATTTAGAAAAACCTTGCTGAAAAGATAAAGCGTAAGCTCAAAAGTATATAAATTGCCCGTCGGTGTGGCCGCACGGGCAATTTTGTTTTTAGCCACCATCCGAAGGAATTATCACCATATGCAAAGACGAACCTTAAGAGAATACCTTTTACTGTTTACAAAAGGGGTAGGCATGGGCGCAGCTGATATCGTGCCTGGAGTGTCAGGAGGTACTATTGCCTTTATAACCGGCATCTACGAGGAATTGCTGGGCTCTATCCGCTCTGTAAATGGCGAAGCCATCGGGTTGCTGCTGCGCTTCCGGCTGGGGGACTTTTGGCGCCACATTAACGGGAGCTTCCTGGTAGTGCTGCTGTCTGGTATCGGTTTTTCTATTGTTTCGCTTTCCCGCCTTATACTGTTCCTGCTGGAGAACTACCCGGAGCTGCTCTGGTCGTTCTTCTTCGGCCTTATAGTGGCATCGGCAGTGGTGGTAGGAAAAAAAATTGCCCGCTGGACTATTGGAGTGGTTCTTTTTGGTTTGATAGGGGCGGCAATTGCTTACTATGTTACCGTGGCTACACCTATGCAAACGCCGGAGGCTTACTGGTTTATATTCCTGTCCGGGGCCATCGCTATTTGCGCGATGATTCTGCCTGGTATCTCCGGTTCTTTCCTGCTGGTGCTGCTGGCGAAGTATGAGTTTATACTGAATGCGGTGAAGGAACTGCGGCTAAGCATTGTTGCCGTGTTTGGCCTGGGTTGCCTGGTAGGGATTCTGTCTTTCTCCCATGTGCTGAACTGGGCCCTCAAGAACTACCACAGCGTTACAATTGCCCTGCTGACCGGCTTTATGGTAGGCTCCTTGAATAAGGTATGGCCCTGGAAGCAGACATTGGAAACATACACAGACCGCCATGGCGAAGTGAAGCCGCTGGTGCAGGAAAACGTACTTCCGGGCGCCTATGAGTCGCTGACGGGGCAGGAGTCTTACCTGGCGTATGCCGTTGTGCTGGCTATTTTCGGTTTCCTGCTGGTATACCTTATCGACCATTTTACTGACGACGACACCTCAAAAGTATAATAGCATGCTCAAGTTCGGACTTATCGGCAAAAAGCTTGGCCATTCCTTCTCCAAGAAGTACTTCTCAGAGAAGTTTGAACGGGAGGGAATTCAGGATGCGCAGTATGAACTATACGAGCTGCCAGAGGCACAGGAACTGAAATCGCTGCTTAAGAGCGAGCCGGAGCTGGTGGGGCTGAACGTAACAGTGCCTTTTAAGCAGGACGTGATTCCGCTGCTGGATGAACTGGAAGGAACTGCTGCGAAGATAGGCGCTGTAAACACCATCAGGATAAACGGGGGCAAAACCAAAGGCTTCAACACCGATTATATTGGGTTCAAAAGCACTTTGGAGGAGTTTTACCCGCCATCAGAGCGAAAGCAGGCATTGGTGCTGGGGACAGGCGGTGCCGCTAAAGCAGTATGGGCCGCCCTCGATGCGCTGCAGGTTCCTTATAAGTCTGTGTCACGTAACCCAAACCAGGCAAAGGAGGAGCTAACGTATGGGCAGCTGACGCCAACACTATTCCAGGCCTACAACCTCATCATCAACACGACACCACTGGGTATGTACCCGCACACAGATTCTTTGCCTGACCTGCCTTACAATTCCCTGACGGGGCAGCACTACCTATATGATTTAGTTTATAATCCGGAGCAGACGCTCTTTCTTAAAGAAGGGGCTCTGGCTGGCGCCCAGATATGCAACGGCTTAGATATGCTGTACAGGCAGGCTGATGCAGCCTGGGCTATCTGGAATTCATAGCATAGAATAGTCCAATTTAAATTTCAGTATAAGGCTGGTTTTCTGCAACTTTGTGCTGTGTTGTTCTCGTAGAATGTCCAAAGAAAGATTCTGAAGAGATGACACAATTAAACACCCTGAAGCAGAAGACGCACGAGATAAACACTGAAATATACGCCCTGTACCTGTCGTATCGAGATAGCCGTGTAGGATGGCATGTGCGCATGCTGCTAGCCTTAGCCATAGGCTATGCCATCAGCCCTGTCGATTTAGTACCAGACCTGACAGCTGTCTTTGGATACCTGGACGATGTGGTTATTGTAGCGGCAGGTTTCAGAGCCTCTTATAAGTTGCTCACAAAAGAAGTACGGCAAGAGTCGCTGCTGCAAGCGTATGAAGATATGAACAGCGACACCCCCACATCCGCTTTCGCAATAAAAGTAGTAAGTTATGCTTGGCTACTGTTAATATCACTGCTGGTGGTGTTTTGCTATAAACTGCTGCACATGCACTCACTGTAAGAGCTATCATACTTTATACTTAAGAGAAGCCTCCCCGACGGGAGGCTTTTTTGTTTTCTCTACTATCAGTTTTATAGTTAAGGAAAATATGATAACTCTAAGCTTCTGTTTTGGCTACCATTGCAAAGGTGCAGGCTGGGGTTAAAGCTTTAAGCATAATAAGTGTATGTTTTACAATATGGTTTATGTAAGTATTTATGTGAAAATAAATTGCAAAACGATGTTATAACTGACAGAATTTGCTATATCTTTACTATGATTTGCAAGCGATCTGAAAAATATATGTGCAGGCCATAAAATGCATAAAAAATTATTTTCAGAGGCTTGCAACCATTCCTTCTCCACAGGAATCATGTGAGTGTGTAGGGCATAATAACCAGGCAGTTTTTGAAGCTATTTACCAAACCAAAGTCAGATGAGGATAAACTCATAGAGGGGTGCATCGCGGGCAAACGCGAGATGCAGCGGCTCCTGTATGAGCTGTACTCAAAAAAAATGATGGCGGTTTGCCTGCGGTATGCCCCTACCACATTTGAGGCCGAAGACATCATGCAGGAGGCGTTTGTGAAAGTATTCTCCAATATCGGAAACTTTAAGCGGGATTGCCCGCTAGAATTCTGGATCAGGAAGATTATGGTAAACACAGCCCTGAAGCACCTGCGCGGCAAACAGCTGCTCACGGTGTCGCATGAGGCGGAAGAGGTAAATAACCTTGCCTCCGAAAGCTTCAGCCTTACCGGCTACTCTCTGAATGAACTGCTTAGCATGATTCAGAGCCTGGCTCCCCGCTACCGTATGGTTTTTAACCTCTATGCCATAGAAGGCTACAACCACAAAGAGATAGGGGAACTGTTAGGCATTTCAGAGGGTACCTCTAAGTCACAGTATTCACGTGCGCGGGCCATACTGCAGGGTATGATCTCCCGCCAGGAAAATAACTACAAGGAAAATGTCATCAGCAGCTAACGATAAGCGCGGTAAACTCGAAGAGGAGTTCTCTAATCGCATGTACGATGCTGAGTCGTCTCCGTCTCAGGATTTGTGGGCCCGTATAGACCATGAGCTTACGGTGCAGGAAAACGGCACCTATAAAAAAAATGCGGCCTTCTACCGGCAACTGGCAGCAGCCTGCATCATACTTCTGCTCCTGGCAGGCGGTGTGGGAGCCTGGTACTTCAGCAACCCTGATGGCACTGGTCAACAAATGGCCACGGTGGCCCCTGCAACTAATCCTGGTCTGGCAGCCACAGTGAGTACACCATCAGAAGAAGAGACAGCAGGCGCAGTAGCAGCCACAGCACAAGGCACTGCAGGAAATACAGCCGCAACACCTGCTCCAGAAAAAGCAGCAGCAAATCTCACAGAAACAACACCAGTTGCCCCAGAAGGGATGGCAACTGCTTCCAGTAGCGCAGTACGCAGGAGCGAAGGTACCGCATTAACCAGCATACCATTACCTCCGTCTGCTGCAGGCAACGCCCCTGTTGCAAAAGAAGCTGCAGGTTCTCTGGCGGTAGCAGAAAGTAACATACCTGAAACTGCAGACAGAGAGAACCCAATACGCCTCAGCAGGACACTGAGCCAAACCATCGCTGCGCTTTCGGCCATTGAGCAGAAGGCCGGAAACAAAGCTACCTTATTGCAGCAGTCTGTTGCTGCCACAGGAACTGAAGCCAAAGCCACGGAAGACTTTAAAAAGCTGAATGAGCAGGTAATGGCGCATGCGAAGCGGATGGAGGAGGAGCAGAAAGCAAAGCTACTTGCCTTCAATGAGGAGACAACAGGGAAGAAGGAAGCAAAAAAAGAGAAAAGTGAAAAAAGTAGCCGCTGGTCGCTGGGGATGGCGTACGCCCCGGGCTACTTTGAGCAGAATATAGGGCTCCCGGATCAGGATATGAGCGCTGCCAGCAGACTTGCCATGGACCCCGGCGTGACACGTGTATCATCTATCAGCAACAGTTACATGGAGGAGGCGAGAGACGAGTATGTCGAGAATGCTGACCCCGGCTTCTCCTACGGATTTGAAATAAAGACAGGCGTAAAGCTCGGTAAAAAGCTGAAGCTCTTGACTGGTCTGGGATTTCTTCAGAATACTACACGCTCAAAATCCAGTTTCCTGGTACAGCAGTCCGGGGGATTTGCCAGCGCAAACGGGCTTGTCAGTGGGCCTTCTACTGCCTTCGCTCCTTCTCTCACCTCAGATTTTGCTCAAAACGCTCCATTTGTAGTTAAGATTCCGGAATACAAGGTGAATCACCGCTACCGCTACCTGACGGTGCCTGTGGAGATGCAGTACCAAGGCAACATAGGCAAAGACTGGTTCTGGTACGGTGGAGCAGGTGTTGCGGCCAATGTGCTGGTACAAGCAACTATTCTGACTTCCGCAGAAGGAGTGAAAGACGTGGAATACAACCTTCAGGACGATTCACCTTACCGAAGGCTGCAATGGTCTGGCAGGATGTCCGGTGGTGTAGGCAAGCGGCTGGCCGACAACATGTCGGTCACAATAGGGCCTGAGTTCAGGAGCTATTTCAACACCCTTTTGGCTGAGCCGGAGAATTCGCAGGCGCAACAGGGCAGGCCTTATGCGGTGGGGTTGAACATGGCCGTAAACTATGATCTGAGCGGCGGGAAAAAAAGCAGATAATTTTTTATCCCCATGCAACCGTTCCGGCAAAAGACGGGTCATCAGGATGAAGACACAATAAAAATACCACAGCTGCTAATGCCATGAATGCTATCCGCGATGTTTTAACAGCACTGAACATTGTACTGCAACAGAACATGTACGGCTGGTACATACTTTTAGGGCTTTTAGTCATAACCCTTCTGGGGTAACATCAGAAGCGCTTCCCGAAAACAAACTTAACCTGCTCTATACAAAATAAGCTATGGAAAACTCCGCTCTATACTTAAAAGCTATGAAAAAAAGCTGCCTTTCAGGTTGTGGTGCCCCAGCGGGTGCCACGCCTACTGGCAGTTATTAATGCCTTTACCAGAATAAAAAGATGAAAAGCTTCCTCTGTATCGTAATCTTTTACCTCTGCCTGTCGATGCTGGTTGTGAGCTGTTCAGACGCAGGAAACGAGCCAGAGCCTGCCTGTATGGAAGCAGAGGTAGTAGGTCCGGATAACTGCCAGAACGGGGGGTACATCCTGAAACTAAAGGAAGACTCCTCCTTGTCCGGAAGCAAAAGCAACCATTATGTAGGGCAGCTGCACGGCGGCTATGTAACTGCCAGAAACCTGCCGGAAGAGTATCAGCAGGCAGGGAAAAAGCTAACGCTTACATTAGAGTTGGATGAGGAGCCGACCCAGGTCTGCCCTGCTATTTATGTCATATACCCGGCCGTTCGGGTGGTGCGCGTGTGCGCCCAGACAAACGAGCCTGTTTGAAAGTATACCTTCAGTTTTATTACTTGTGAATTGTTTGTTGATTAAAATTGGTTGATTTAAGCAGGAGGCCTGTCATCTTTTGGCAGGCCTTTCTGTTTCTTACAGGAGGAACTGACTTAGCAGTAGCTGCGCAAGGGGCTGGGAATATACAGAAGAGAAGCACCGGCTATGCACAGGCGCTTCCGATAGCAGCTTTCCTTAATTTAGGGCGGAGACTGTGCAATATCCGGTAACGAAAGAAGTTTACTATAGGACATTATCTTTCTGATAGCGAAAATATAGTGTTATATTTGGGGCTGAAAAAAAACATTCTTTATTGAAGCGTTTTGTGACAGTTTCGTTAATGCACCATTTCTGTGTGGCAGCAGCTTTCAACTGAGGCTGAAAGAGATAAATTTCATGTTCCGCCACATTATCCTGATATCAAGTTAGAAGAAGAATCTGTTTACAACAGTATTAAACTATGCAATTTTCTTTAAGTAATAACGCAGTCCTGCGAAATAAAGTAACGCTGTTTCTTTGCTGCTGCCTGGCACTTGCCTCCTGCGAGGATCCCAATGAACTGGGCGTAGGGCTGGTAGATGATAATATTTCCGGCAAGTACACCGACACATTGACCGTGAATGTGTCCACGGTATACCTGGACTCGCTGGCAACATCTGGGCAGGGCACCTTACTGGTAGGGGAGTTTAATGCACCTTACAGCGGTGAAGTGGATGTTAATGCTGTTTTCCCGGTTAGTCTGGGCGGTGCATGGACTCTGGCTGAAGATGCAGCTTATGATTCTCTTAGGCTGATTCTGCCCTTAGGTGGATATTACTACGGAGATACAACGCAAGCGCAGACCCTGGAGGTTTACAGGCTTAACAGCGATATCAAGACATCAAGACTGGGCCCGTATTTCTTTAACGAGCAGCCTGCTTCTTTCTTCTACGCTGATAATGCCATTTACAATATAAGCACAGTAGCCACAGCCCCAGAACCTTTAGGTGCTGTCACGTATATGCCAAGACCGGTGGCCAAAGATACCCTTGCTGTTCCGCTGTCTGATGAGTTCGGGCAGGAGCTGATTAGCCTTAGAAAAGCTGCTGATAGCAGACTAACAGATGCGACAGGCTTTCTTAACTATTTCAAAGGATTGCAACTGACAAGCAACGGGGGAAGTGCCGTGCTAGGTTTCCCGGTGGGCGGTGTAAAAGTACGCCTGTATTATTCTGAGACAGTGAATGACGTCAAGACTGCCAAGACAAAAGACTTCACCATCACCAATCCGGGACTTCAATTCAACCAGATAAGTACTGATTTGGAAGGTACCGCGCTGACAGGACTGGAGCGGGGAGGCGAGGCGGTGCCGGCGGCACAGACAGGGAACGTAAGTGTAACGCAGGTTGGCGCTGGCCTCGTGATAAAGCTGGAGTTTCCATATCTGAACAACCTGAAGACGCAACTGACGCCAGAACTGATAAACAGGGCAGTGCTGATAGTGGAGCCACAGAATAACACTATACAATATCCTTATCCTGTTCCGCCAGCGCTGATGCTCTATAATACAAACAGAACAAATTTACCGCTGAGCCCGGCTTCGTTTGACCCGCTTGTTGAAGGCAGCCCATCGTTGGGTGCGAATTATGATAAAGAGAAAAACAGGTATGAGTTTAACATCACACCTTATATTATTCAACAGTTAAAAATGCAGAACACCGCCGGTAATGCGTTGCTTATAGCGCCGCCAACTGTTGCTGCTACAGCCCAGAACCCAGCTCCAACCACTCTGAGAGATGTAAGCAGGCTGGTTGTTGGCGGGCCGCAGAATGTTACGTTGAAAATTTACTATACTACAATTAAATAAGAATTACTGGGCTATGACAAACCTTTTTAAGAGCATGCGCCTGCTAACAAGCTTGTTTCTCTTGTTAACTATGTGCGTGTTTACATCGTGTGACAGCGACGAAGTGCTGCTTGGTAACTGGGTACAACAGTCTGATTTTGATGGAACAGCCCGTACCGGTGCTGTTGCCTTCACCATAGACGGGAAAGCATATGTGGGCACTGGCTTTAATGGCATGAACCGCTTGGACGACTTCTGGCAGTATACTCCGGAAAGCGACCAGTGGGTGAAAGTAGCCGATTTTCCTGGTGCGGCCCGCAGTGGGGCAGTGGCTTTTGCTGTAAACGGTAAGGGATACATCGGCACAGGTTATGACGGCACAAGCAACCTGAAAGACTTCTGGGAATATAACCCCGCTACAAATACCTGGACACAAATAGCTGACTTCCCTGGTACTGCCCGCTTCGGTGCTGTTGCCATGTCGCTTGAGAACAAGGGTTACGTGGCTGCTGGCTATGACGGCAGTTACCGCAAAGACTTCTATCAATATGATCCTGCTACAGGTACCTGGACTGAAAGAGCCGAATTGTCTGGCGCAAGGCGTGTAAATGGGTACGCCTTTGCTATCAACGGCAAGGGGTATGTGGGCGGCGGCCTTAACAATGGTATTCTAGAAGCTGATATCATGGAGTACAGCCCCGCTACGAACACCTGGCGCAACCTGCGAAGCCTGAACAAAGCTGAACGTGTTGGCACCGACTTTCCTAGACCGAGAGCCAATGCCACTGTTTTTGTTCTGAATAACAGAGCGTATGTAGTGGGAGGAACTAAGGTTACTGAAGTGTCGCCGGAAAATTTCCAATCGTCCCCAATAAATGCCCCTGCGCAGAATGATGTTTGGGAATTTAATCCGGCTACAGATACCTGGCGCATGCTGAAAAATTTTGCCCTAATTGGCAGGGAAAGCGGAATTAGCTTCTCCATCGGCGACTTTGGGTATGTAGGCTTAGGTCGTAACGGAACTGTTTGGTCGAGCGAAATCTGGAAGTATGATGCTAGCAGGACCGACAACTAAGAACCGCACATGTATTATATAAAACAGCAAAGCCTGCCCTTAAGAGCAGGCTTTGCTGTTTTATTCTTCTTAAAGCCGACCATGCTTTTGAGCTGTAACTATAGCAGGAGGGTAAACTTAGTGCCCTCTTTTTATGTTATAGTTTATCTATCATATCCGTAAAACAACGAATGGATTTTCAATTAACATCAGAGTTCAAACCTACCGGCGACCAGCCGAAAGCGATACAGCAACTTACCGAAGGCATTAACAACGGAGAGCCGTCACAGGTGCTTCTGGGTGCCACCGGTACCGGTAAAACCTTTACCATGGCCAACGTTATCCAGAACGTGGGCAAGCCTACGCTGGTGCTGTGCCATAATAAAACACTGGCAGCGCAGCTATACGGGGAGTTCAAGCAGTTCTTCCCTAACAACGCGGTAGAATACTTTATCTCTTACTACGACTATTACCAGCCGGAGGCATACATTGCCTCGTCGGATGTTTTCATAGAAAAAGACTTAGCAATTAACGAAGAAATAGAGAAGCTGCGGCTGCACACTACCTCCGCGTTGCTCTCGGGCCGCCGCGATATCGTGGTGGTGGCATCGGTGTCCTGTATTTATGGTATCGGTAACCCGGAGGAGTTCGGCAAGAATGTGCTGTACCTGGCTCCCGGCCAACGCTACAGCCGCAACAACCTCCTGTATACGTTTGTGCAGATCCTGTACAGCCGCACCGAGGTAGAGTTCACACGTGGAACATTCCGGGTGAAAGGCGATACCGTGGACATCTTCCCGGCCTATGCCGACTTTGCTTACCGCCTGTATTTCTTCGGAGATGAACTGGAGGCGATCCACCGCATCGATCCGCAATCTGGTAAAAAGCTGTCGGAGGAGAAGGCTGTTTCGCTGTACCCGGCCAACCTCTTCGTGACAGGGAAAGACACGCTGCACCAGGCTATAAACGAGATCCAGTTTGATATGGTGGCGCAGCACGAGTACTTCCTGAAAGAAGACAGACCGGCAGAGGCGAAGCGCATAAAAGAGCGCACCGAGTTTGACCTGGAGATGATCCGTGAATTGGGTTACTGCTCCGGCATAGAGAACTACTCCCGCTACTTCGACCGCCGCGCCCCTGGTGCACGGCCGTTCTGTTTGCTCGACTACTTCCCGGATGATTTTATGATGGTGATTGACGAGAGCCACGTAACAGTGCCGCAGGTGCGCGCCATGTGGGGGGGCGACCGCTCGCGCAAAGTGGCCCTGGTGGAATACGGCTTTCGCTTGCCTGCCGCCATGGATAACCGCCCGCTCACCTTCAACGAGTTTGAAAGTATGATGCATCAGGTGGTGTTTGTGAGTGCTACACCCGGCGACTACGAGATACAGAAATCAGAAGGTGTGGTGGTGGAGCAGATTATCCGCCCAACCGGCCTGCTGGACCCTGTGATAGAGGTGCGGCCGAGCACGAATCAAGTCGATGACTTGCTGGATGAGATTGATGAGCGGGTGAAAGAAGGCGCGCGCGTGCTGGTTACCACGCTTACCAAGCGCATGTCTGAGGAACTTACAAAATACCTGGATCGCCTCAACATAAAGGCAAAGTACCTGCATTCTGAGGTGAAGACGCTGGACCGCGTGGAGATCCTGCGGGAACTGCGCATGGGAATCATTGATGTGCTAGTGGGGGTAAACTTGCTGCGCGAGGGGCTTGATTTACCTGAGGTAAGCCTGGTGGCGATATTGGATGCAGATAAAGAAGGTTTCCTGCGCGACCAACGCTCGCTGATACAGACTATGGGCCGCGCCGCACGTAACGAAAAAGGCAAAGTAATTATGTATGCCGACCGTATGACGGGCTCTATGCAACGGGCGATAGATGAGACAAACCGCCGCCGTGCCACCCAGATGGCCTATAATGAGGAGCACGATATCACGCCGCGTACTATTCTGAAGTCGAAAGATGAGATCTTTGAGCAGACATCCGTGGCTGATGCCAAGAAGAAAGAGGTGAAAATGTATGCCGGGGCCGAGGAAGTATCGCTGGCCGCAGAGCCTGTTATACAGATGATGAAGCGGGACGAACTCGAGAAGCTTATCAAGAAAACGGAGAAGCAGATGGAAGCCGCCGCCAAAGACCTCGACTTCTTGCAGGCTGCCAAGTACAGAGATGAGTTAGCTGAGTTGCGAAACCTGTTGAAAACAAAGCGGGAGTAGCAGTAGACTTTAGTAAGATTGTGAGAAGCGGAACAATAAACCTTTAGGGAGTGTCGTTCCGCTTCTCTTTTTTTTCAGGTTCAATTGCCCACAGGCTTTCTTTAAGCCGATTATCGTTGCTTAAAGAATCTTAACTTTACCGCAAAAACTGACTCCATGCTTTTTCCTGATTCTGATATTTTCACTTTCCGCATTGCTACTCAAGAAGATGCTGTCTTGCTGGCAGAACTGGGCTGGCTCACTTTTGAAGAATCCTTTGCCGCCCATAATAAACCTGAAGACATGGTTGCGTTCAAGCCCACCATGTACAGCCCAGCACTGCAGGCTGCCGAACTAGCAGACCCGGCAACAGAGTTTGTACTTGTGGAGGTGGCAGGAGCGGCCATCGCCTACCTGAAGCTAAACAAGGGACCGGCGCCCAAAGCCATCCAAGCTGAGTACCCGCTTCAGATAGATCGCTTTTACATCACCAACGCCTGGACGGGAAGGGGCTTAGGCGACCAACTCATGCAGTTGAGCATAGAGAAGGCCCAAATGCAGCAGCATGATGTGGTATGGCTGACGGTGTGGGAGCACAACGAGCGGGCCAAGCGGTTCTATTCGAAATATGGCTTCAAGGAAGTAGGCGAACTGGAGTTCATCCTAGGCCAGGACGTGCAGCGTGATTTATACATGCAGCGGGAGGTTTCACCTTTAAGAGTATAGAGCGTAACTACTCTGTTGACTATTTCCCAAAATTTCCTTAAAAAAATTGGGAGAACTCGTGCCACTCTAATTCATCAGTACCGGAAAGAATATGGAAAGGATGGTGAAGATAATTCCCAGCACACTGATGGTAATAATCCAAAATATTGCCTGCCGGCTGAGGGGTGGTCCATGACGCAGCATGCTTATACCTAGAGGCACCAGCGCAACACAAAGCCCAATTATCCCAAGCGCCCGGATTTGTGTACCCTTGAGGGTGCCAAAAGGGACCATTACCATCAGGCCCAGGGCAATGGATCGAAACAAGTTAAGTGTGCGGGAGCGATAAGCTCCAATGGCCAGCACAATCCAGCCAGCCATTATATGTCCGTTCAGGTATCGGAACACATGGAAGGCCCTATAGGAGTCTGATACCGCCTGCCATGCCAGATCCAGGCCTTGCACGTTTACCAACTGAAAGGAAAGATGGTCGATACCAGCGTGGAAGGTGCGGGTAAAAAGTCCGGAAATGGCCAAAGCGCCTCCCCAGATTCCCCAGACGCGATTCCAGTTTCCAATAAGTGTCGCTAATGAAATGATGCCAAAGCACAGTATCACGTTGCCTAATGCAAAGCAGCTGTAAGCGGCGGTGATAAGGGTGGGTGTGCCTCATATGCAGCCAACTGCTGAGGGGCAAAAAAGTGAAACTGTATCCGAAGTAAAGCTCCTGAAAGAATAAGAAGCGGACCTAAAATCAAGCTAACTCCTCCTACCCAACGTCCTGGAAATACTGCTTGTGGCGCAGGCAAAGCTGGCTGCTGAACAGACGGAGATTCAGAAGGAGGATCCGGTATAGCCATACAAAACTACTTCTCTCTAAAATAGTGTTAGTTAAGCTTATGATGACAAATAGAAATACGTATATTTTTAGAGACGGGAGCAGTAATTTATATAAAGTAAAATGACAGCAGCACTCAATTCGGTACAGATCCAGAAGTTTATAGAGGAAGGGTATGTCATGCTAACAGATGCTTTTCCCAAAGAATTAGCTGAGGAAGGGCGCCGCCTGCTGTGGAACGACACGGGCTGCAGCCCTGATGAACCGGCAACCTGGACAAAGCCTGTTATACGCCTTGGGGATTATGCACAGGAGCCTTTCAGAAAAGCGGTGAATACACCTTTGCTTCATGCTGCTTTCGACCAGTTGGTAGGTGAAGGGAAATGGCTGCCCCGCAATAGCCTTGGAACATTCCCGGTTCGTTTCCCATGCCCTGATGAACCAGGTGACACTGGCTGGCATGTGGATGCCAGCTTTCCGGGGGAAGAACCTGATAACTTTCTTGGATGGAGGGTTAATGTGAATTCAAAAGGGAGGACCCTACTTATGTTATTCCTTTTCTCTGATGTAGGAGAGAAGGACGCACCCACAAGAATTCGCGTAGGCTCACACCTTGATGTGGCGAAGTTATTAGAACCAGCAGGAGAAGCGGGTATGTCGTGTATGGAGCTTGCGCAGAAACTGGATGTTACTGCGGCCAGACGAGAAGTGCTGGCAACGGGCAAGGCTGGAACAGTTTACCTTTGCCATCCTTTTCTGGTGCATGCGGCTCAGCCTCATTGTGGCACAGCGCCGCGCTTCATGGCACAACCTCCTCTTTTACCAGCAACAGAGTTTAGCCTTCACCGCCCGAACGTTGGCTATTCGCTGGTGGAAATAGCAATCCGTAGAGGAAAGCAAGTATAACCGTACAACTAAAAACTGAAAAAGGAGTAGCTTAGGTCACGGCAGACAAATTGTACAGGCAGTCGCAATGATATAGTAAAGTCATATTCATACGTTATCTACCCCATATGAAGCAGCACAGATTATTATTGGCATGCATAAGCGTCGCCATCATCCTGTTTTTACCTTTAGTACTGGCAGCACAGGCAAATATCACGGACAAAGCATCTATTGTTGCCAAAGGAGCACAACTGGAGAAACTTGGAGATGGCTATTCCTTCACGGAAGGCCCTGCAGTGGACGCTGAAGGAAATGTATACTTCACTGATCAGCCAAACAACAAGATCCTTCGCTGGTCGGCAAGTAGTGGTGAGATCAGTACCTTCTCTGATAAAGCAGGCCGTTCCAATGGCCTGTACTTCGATGAAAAAGGCAATCTTATAGCCGCTGCAGATGAGAACAACCAGCTGTGGTCTTTCGACAAGTCCGGAAAGCCTACTGTACTTATCTCTGATTACGAAGGTAAGCTACTTAACGGGCCTAACGATATCTGGATAACGCCTGAGGGTGGTATGTTCATTACAGACCCCCTGTACAAGCGGAACTACTGGACACGTGACCCAGAAATGCAGCAGGATGGCCAGCACCTTTACTACATGAGCCCCGACCGTAGCCAGATTCGCAGGGTAGATGAGAACCTTCAGCAGCCAAACGGCATTATTGGAACGCCAGACGGGAAGAAATTATATGTGGCTGACATAGGAGCGGGTAAAACATATGTCTATGACATCGGAAGGGACGGCACACTATCGAACAGGAAGCTTTTTGCCCCAATGGGGTCTGACGGCATGACGATCGACAACAAAGGTAACGTCTACCTTACAGGAAAAGGTGTAACCGTGTTCAATAAAGAAGGGGAGCAGATTGCTCATATTCCCATTGATGAAGACTGGACGGCCAACATCACCTTCGGCGGCAAAGACCGAAAGACACTCTTCATAACAGCTATGGATTCGGTTTACGGGCTGAAGATGAAGGTAAAAGGCGTGAAGTAGTAGCCAACAGGTAATAGCGCTGCTCTATATATTTCTACGGCATCCTGTCAACAGTCACCACTGAAAATGCTGGTGATTGTTGACAGAATGCTACCTTATTGGCCGGGTTAAATGAAAAGATGCTCCCATTCTGCCGGCTACTTTGCGGGTGCATCGGCAACTCCGGCATATGTCTGGCTGATGATTTTGCCGTCTCTGATAACGAAGGTGTCGGTGGCGTAGGAGAGGTTAAGCGTAGGTGCTTTCGCCTGCCAGAGAATATAAGCCACATCCCCATCTACTACAGATTTATTTAACTGGAAGGATGTCTGATCTTTCGGGAATGCTGTGAAGGCATTCTCAAAGTTTCTCCGGATTTCATCCAGTCCCTTAAAAGTTGCATCCGGAGTTATCAAAACGGACTCTTCGGTGTAATCGGCCATCACGGCTTGCATATCGTTCTGGATAAAAGCCTGCCAATGGTGATCCAGCACTTCTTTTGTCTTATCCTCGCTTATGCTGTAAGGTGCCTCCTGGCTACTTGGTGCCTCCTGACCGTTAGGTGTTTCCTGTACCCCTGTGGAGCCTTTGTCTGAGCAACTCCATGTCAGTAAGAGAAGTGCTGCTGCGAAATAGATGTCTTTTTTCATGAAGAATGGATTTGCTTTTCGATAGACAATTAAGTTATCAAATTAACATTAACGGTGCAAAACCATGCGTAAAGGAGATGGTGCGGTACGATTTACATTTGACTTTTTTGGTGAAAGTGCCAACAGAGACAGAAATTGCAACTAACCCCTTAGTTATTCAGCCACTATTTCGTTTTCTTTTAGTAAACAAACTTAAATAGGAAAAAGATGAAGAAAACACTCCTGACTGCGCTGCTAGTGGTAAGTATGACTGCTGCTGTGTCAGCGCAAAGTATAGGCGAGGCAAGTGCAATGTACAATACAAAAGATTACAAAGCCTCTGGAGAGATGTATGACAAGGCCTTGGCCCAAGGTAAAGGCACCTCTACAGATTATTACAATGCAGCATGCTCCTGGGCGCTGGCCGGAGACAAGAAGAAGGCGCTGGCGCATTTACAGCAGGCAGTAGCGAAAGGGTTACAAACCTAAGCCACCTGAAGCAGGATGCTGACCTGAATAGTCTTCAACAGGAGAAACGCTGGACAATCCTGGTGCAGGACCTGGAGAAAAAGGTAGCCGCACTGGAGGCAAACTATAATAAACCGCTGTAGGCACAGCTAGAGCAGATTTACAAGAAAGACCAGGAGGTCCGAATGAAAATTGATCCGATTCAGAAAGAGTTCGGAGCCAATTCTCCTCAGATGAAGGCAGTGTGGGAGGAAATGACAAAGATTGATGAGGAGAACAAAAATAAGGTAGTTGCTATTCTAGAAAAGCATGGCTGGCCGGGAAAAAGTATGGTGGGACCACAGGCCAACTCAGCAGTTTTCCTGGTAATACAGCACTCCGATAAAGAAACAATGGAGAAATACCTGCCCATGCTGCGGGACGCAGTAGCTAAAGGAGAGGCCGCCAAAAGCCAGCAGGCATTAATGGAAGACAGGGTACGGATGAATAACGGGCAACCGCAGCTTTACGGAAGCCAGTTGCGCACAAACGCTGAAACAGGCCAGTATGAGCTGTATACCATAGAAGACGAAGTGAATGTGGACAAGCGGCGGGCTAAGATGGAAATGGAACCGCTAAAAGACTACATGAAAAGATTCGGAATTGAATACAAAGCCCCGCAAGCACAAGCTAACTAAAGATCCGGTCCGGGCAAAGGCTGGAGAGTTAACATTCTCCAGCCTTTGCCCGGACCTCTTTCTGGCTTATGCTACAAAAGCAGCAGTCCTTTCTCACGCAGCTCAAACCAACTGGGCGAGCTCAGGAACTCGGCAAAGGAGAGATGCGCGTCTGCCGGGAAGCTTTCTTCCAATTGCTTCAGCAGCACTGCTTCTGTATTGTCAGGGTTTACCTTTCGCAGTACGTCAAACACCCATTGGCCAATATTGGCAGTCGTCTTCACCTGGAAGTCTTCTCCTTTTTCATAAAAAGTCAGCACACAGCGCTCGATGGTTTGGCCTTTTTTGGCAATCATAGTAAACTCTATCTCCGGCTGGTTCCCCAGCCACAGTACGCGTGCATTACGGCGCTCTGCATCTGGCTTAGGCGCTTGCTGAATGGCTTTATAGATAAGGTCGGGGCGGGTTTTTACACGTGGAACCTTAAAGTCGAACCAGAAGGAAAGCGGCTGTTCTAACCCGATGCCGTGCATGTAGTTGTAAATAGCCTTCGCCAACCCCTGCCCGAACAGCTCATGGTCGGTGCCGGTTGGGTCATCGTGCCAGAGGTCGTTGTTAGCAAAAGGCCCTTCCTCAGGTCCGACTTTCACCACGCCATACTTCTCCGGGTTTTTGCCTACCGGGCTATGCGCCGTCATACTAAAACGGTGCCAGTAACCTGACTGTATGACGTTGTTCACAAAAAGCTGCCGCACTACCTCCAGCGAGTCTATTGTTTCCTGGGCTGTTTGCGTCGGGAAGCCATACATGAGGTAGGCGTGTACCATAATCCCTGCCTGCGTAAAGGCATCTGTTACACGGGCCACCTGCTCTATGCTCACCCCCTTTTCCATCAAATCCAGCAATCTGTCAGAGGCTACTTCCAGGCCGCCTGATACGGCAATGCAGCCGGAGGCAGCTAAGAGACGGCAAAGGTCCGGCGAAAATGTTTTCTCAAACCGAATGTTTCCCCACCAGGATATCTTCACGCCACGCCGGATCAATTCTATAGCCATATCACGGAGAGGGGCAGGAGGAGCTGCCTCGTCTACAAAATGGAAGCCGGTTTGCCCGGTCTGCGCTATGATCTGCTCTATGCGGTCTACCAGCAAAGTGGCCGGTGCTACTTCGTAGCGGTTAATATAGTCTAAGGTAATATCACAGAAAGAGCAGCGCTTCCAGTAGCAGCCGTGGGCAATGGTTAGCTTGTTCCAGCGGCCGTCGCTCCAGAGGCGGTGCATCGGGTTGATAACGTCTATCACCGAGAGATAATCGTTCAGGCTAAGGTCGCTGTAATCAGGCGTGCCGATTTCCGTATGCGGCACATTTGGGTCCGTGCAGCTGTTCATGTACTGCACCTCACCCTCCTGTAGCAGGAATGTGCGCTGCAACTGGTCCTGCGGGCGCTGGCCCTGCAGGTGCTCCAGCAGTTTCAGCCATGGTCCTTCGCCATCATCCAGCGTTACAAAATCGATGTACTGGAACAGGCGGGGCTCCTGCAAACTGCGCAGTTCCGTGTTAGGATAACCGCCGCCCATAGCCGTTTTGATATGCGGATATTTCTGTTTGATGTATTGTGCCATCCGCAGGCCGCCATAGAGGTTGCCGGGAAAAGGAATGGAAAAGCCAACAATGGTTGGTTGCACAGCCTGCAGCGATTCTTCCAGCAAAGTCAGCAGTATCTCGTCTACCAGGTTCGGCTCTTCCTGAAGTGCCTCCTCCAGCGGGTCAAAGTGCGTAGCCGACATCGCCAGGCTATCGGCATAGCGGCTAAAGGCAAAGTAGGGGCACACGGTTTCCTTTATCAGGTCGCCCATGTCCTCCAGGTATAAGGTGGCCAGGTAACGTGCTCTGTCTGTGATACCCATACTGCCAAAAGCCCAGTCAATGTCCTCTACCTGGTCGAAGCGCGATGCCTCCGGTAAAAAACGGCTGAAGGAAATCTGCTGGGCCAGTGTGTTGTCCTTGTTCTGCAGAAAACGGATAACCGGCTCTATCGTCTGCAGGTACTCACGCTTGAGGCGCAGCATCCGCAGGCTGTTATCAGAAAGTTCATAGTCGCCTGCCTCAATAGCTTCGAAAATCTGCTGAAGGCCCTTTCTTGTGAACATTCGTAACACAAGCTCAATGCCCATGTCAGCCTGCGTTACCTGATATCCGCGCCCTGTCAAAAAGCCTTTTAAATAGGCTGTGGCAGGGTAAGGCGTGTTCAGTTGCGTAAGCGGTGGTGTGATGAGCAGGATGGATGGCTTCTCCAAAATAAAATCAGCTTTAGAAAACAAGGGGCGGGGCCGAAACCCACGGCAAAACTACAGATTAAAGTGCAAAATATGATCGTTGCTGCTCTTGCAACAGCTGTAATCTTCACCTGGTTCAACGCGTGCACCACATATGGAGAAGGAGTGAATTTTTTAATATTTAGTTATCAAAATATTTAATATTCAATGTTTTATATTGTTGAAAAAAGATTATATTTGTATAGTTCAAAAGAAAGGACATAAGATTATACTGTGCCGTTGCCCTAAATCAAACTTATACATTCACCAAATGCCCTTAGTATGTGTTCCTGGAAAAATTTGCAGATGTTAGTATCAGTGGTGCTGCTCATTCTGTCAGCCGCTTGTTCGCTTTTTCAGCAGAACGTGGAGGTGCTCCAGACGTTTGAGCTGCGCATCGACAAACCTGCGGAAGCCGCTCGAAAATTCTCCGTACAGAAGGATATCGATACAAAAACGAAGGAAGTGCAGAAATATCAGAATGATATAGACGCCTTTACTATCAGGAAAATAACCTATAAGGTGACCGAGTTTGCAGGAATCGACCAGCCCTTCATTTCCGGGACAATAGAATTTGCTGAGTCGGGAAGCAGTGAGTTTACTGAGTTAAGCACTATTACCGGCAACCACCTGAAGGAAATGGCAGAGCAGAAACTGGAAAGCACTATCGTGCTGGCAAATAAATCAGTAGAGCAAAAGCTGACTCAGTTGTTGCAGCAGGGCAGCCCAGTTACTTTCCGGTTAAACGCCATCACAGACAACAACCCTATTGCTGCCACGCTTGTGGTAAACATCGATGCACTCATGACGGTAGAGATGTAACAGCTCTGCCAAGGCTCTAAACCCTATATAAGCAAAAAGCCTGCAGATGCTATCTGCAGGCTTTTCTTATACATTGCCGGGGGCTTATACTACCACTTGGCTACTTTGCTCACAAGAAGGTTTACGCCCGGAACAATGGCTAGCTTCGTGACCGAAATCATGACGAAAAGTACAAAGAAACTGCGCAGCCACCTGAAAATGAAGTCTGAGGGAAAACCAAAGACGTAAATCTCTAACGCAGATGCCAGCAGCAGGCTGATAAAGGCTATCAGAATAAGCTGGCGTTTGAGCTGCGGATTCAGGAACTGGTTTTTCATAAAAGTTTATTAGCTGCGCAATTTACAGAACCGGTTACTATATTCGGAAATCAGGAGTGACCTTTTTCTGCCTCTTCCTCTTCCTGCTCTTTGCTGCTTTGGGTACTGCTCTGCTCTGCTCCGGTTTGTGGTGGCGGAGCTTGTGTACCTTGTCTTACCTTTTCTACATCCGAGGAATCATCCTTTGTGGTCTCCTGCATCGGTGCCTTCTGTTTGTTCTCTTCCATATCTTGTTGTTGGATAAATAGTATTCATGGTGTACGGTGTCAGTGCCCCGGCGGTGTCGGAAATTAACAATAAGCTGGCAGCAGACGTACATAAAAGGGCCGGCTGTGAGTAAAACAGCTGGATTTAATGTATAACAGGAAAGGATTGAATTATATGAATACTAGAAAGATAAAAACAACCATACTAACCTTAGCCACCACGGCCATCGCCACTTTTGGTCTGGCTGCCTGCGATAAAAATACAGAGCCAGGCGAAACAAATATTGAGCGCAGCGACAATTTAGAGGAAGGGTCATTAATTGACCAGGAGGAGTCACGCTATGACACGACAGACCTGGAGGGATACTATGAAGACGCTGACCATGAGAACCATAGTGATAACGAAGAAGAGAAAGTAATTGGTGATGGTGCCTATGATGGCAAAGGGGATGGTATAGAGCGCGACGACGTGCAGTAAAATGTACCTGCCCGGTAGCAGATAAACCAGCAGCGCCTGCTCTTGAAGAAGAGCAGGCGCTGCTGGTTTATATCAGGTAAAAGATGTTTAGTTAAAGGTAAAGCCATTCGGGGCGATACCTGCCTGAAATTCGCCCACTTTTGTGCCATCTGGTCTATAAATGTGCACTGTACCGTCGCCTGTAAAATTGTTGGCATCGCCACCGTAAATGTAGCCGTTATCGGGATTTACTCCTAAGCCGTAAAAGCTGCGGTCTATCAAAACAGTGCTACTAAGGCTAGTGGCACTTACGTCCTGCACAAAAGTTTTGCCATTGTAGTTGAAGTACAGCTTATCTCCATTGCCATTTATAACTAAGTTGCCTGGCTGGCTCTGGTTACTGCTGAAAGTGTACGTTTGCACATCCTGTGTGCCCGCCGGGATTTTACTTAGGGCACCAGCTGTTGTCTGTGAGTAGTCTATGGCTGACCAATCTGGTGTATAAACCACCTTTCCTGCGCTTAGCACCCAAATGTTGTTATTGCGGTCAAGGGCAAGGTCTACTGGCCTGTCCGAGACTGGCATTGTGCTCTCAACTGCATCGGTAGCAGTGTTGATAACCGTTACATTGTTGCTGCCGCTGTTGGCTACATAGAGCTTACCACCTGTTAACACCAGTTGCTCTGGTTGTATTCCCACTTCGATTGTTTTGGTTACTGCAAAGGTGTTCAGGTCAATAACTGATACCCGGCCAGAGGAGCCACTGTAATCCACCGTCTCCGTTACGTAACCTTTCTGATTGTTCAAGGCAGCAAAATAGCGGGGCAACTGCAGGCCTTCCACTGTGCCAACTGATTTGAAGGTGTTGGCATTTACCACTTCTATCTTGTTACTGTTGTTAGCCACAATAAAGGCGCGATCATTCAGGATATCCATGTCCTGAATTACATCGCCCAGCACTTGTCCATTATTTTCTTTAGCGAAGATACCGTTTTGTACTTCCTCCGAGTTGGTGTTGTAGTAAGAAATAGAGCCGTTCGACTGCGTAAAGTTTCCTTCGTTGATCACAAAAACACCGTCTTCGGCATAAGCGCCACTCGGGCCGTCACTGTCATTGTCACAGCTGGTAAAGGCGAAGGTGCTGGTAAGTAAAGACGCAGCTACAAACAGGCTGCGGAACATTTTAAACTGTTTCATTTATAAAGTATATATAGTTAAGGAATAATAAAGCGTAAGCTGAAAGTATAACCCCGTGGCGGCATGGCCCGGGAAATCATCGTCTGGTACTCTGCATTCGTCACATTATCGGAGCGCAGCGTCAGGATGAGCGTGTTTTGCCGGAGCTGCAGTTTCTTGCTCAGGGCCAGCTGCAGCAGCAGGAAATCATCTAAGCTGGTGGTCTCGGAGTTGCTGGTATAGCGGAGGCCGGTGTAGTTTAAGTTACCCAACACCGACCAGCCGCTGTAGTTTACTTCCGTAGCGAAAGTGGCCTTGTGTAACGGCACATACATGAGCTGCTTGCCTTTATCGCCGGCGCCTTCATACACTGCTACCTGCTCAGAGGAGGTATAGGTATAGCCAGCAGTGCCGCTCAGTTTTACCTCACCTACGGTTGCGGTAGCGGTACTGCTCAACTCCACACCCTGTGCCCGTACCTTCTGAAGGTTAGTCGGTCGCCAGTTGCCGGAGTAATCCGGTGCCCATTGTATCCAGTCGTCGATGAGCATGTGGTAAACGGTTGCCTCGGTTTCCAGCAGCAGTGTGTTGTCCCGCACCAGCAGGTGCCGCAGTCCTCCTTCGTAGCTCCAGCCCTGCTCTGGTTTCAGTTCAGGGTTGCCGGCACCAATCCAGAAGCGGTCGTTCAGGGTGGGTACGCGGTAGCTGCCAGAGGCATTGCCTTTCAGCGACACCTGGTGCCTGTTGTTATTGTAGAACTTCCAGCTGAAGCCAAGGGCAGGTGTTGGCAGTGGGTCGTAGTCTTCCACAAAAGCCTGTCGGAAGTTGAGACTGAGCGCAAGCGGCTCCACCGGGTTGTACCGGAAGAGCGCGAACACGGAAGCCCTGTTCTCCTGCTGCTGCCCGGCATAGCCACTGTTCTCGGCTACAAAGTGCTGCAGGTTTACGCCTCCGCGCAGGCTCCAGTTTTGGCCTTGGGTATAGGTTTGCTCTGCCTGCAACTGGTATGTTTGTACATCGGCCACAGAGTTTGTGGAAATATTGGTGTAGTTCAGGAAATCATGAAAATAAGCTGCTTTTATGTCTGTTTGACCCCAGCGGCTGCTGTGGTTTAGCTGGGTCATCAGGCGCAGGTTTTCGTCTAACTGTTCTGCGTTATTGTAAGCTGCTCCCATGGCAGGTTGCAGCTCCCGGTCGGCGTAAGTATACCAGGTGTGAAGCGCTACTTGGGTTTTAGATGAAAGGTGATAGGTAATATCCTGCGTAAAGCCCTTTATTTGCTGCGCGGCGTGCTCCTGTTTCACTTCTGGTGCACGGGAGCGGGAGAGGTCTCTGTAGATAAAATCATTCTCTGCCAGGCGCAGATAGGCACTGGCACCTATTTGTAGTTTAGTCCCACTGTAACGGAGGCTGCCATTGCTGAAGTACCGCCCAAAGCTACCCGCCTCCTGCTGCAAATCAGCTCCAAAACCCTTGCCTTTATACGCAGGCGAACTCAATAGAACGGCTCCTCCAATGGCCCCGCTGCCGTAAGTAGCCGCAGCAGAGCCATACTGCACCGCAACTTCCCCAATACCACTGACGGGCAGCGTAGAAAAGTCTGACTGGCCTAGCGTGGCCGGGGCAATGTTGAGCCCGTTCCAGAGTACAGCTGTCTGGGAGGCATTGGTGCCCCGGAAAGAGACCGAGGAAAGCCCGCTAACGCCATAAGTTTTGAAATAGATAGGCGTGCGGGCCTGCAGCGCGTCGGCCAGCGAACTGGAGGCGTAGGTGCTGAGGTAGCTGCTGTCTATTGCACTTACACGGCTTCCGGCGGCATATACTTCTGCAGGCTTCCCGAAAACCTCAACCGTGCGCAGCTGGTGCACCGTGGAGTCGCGTGGCACGGTAGTGTCCTGTTGCGCCATAGCAGGTACAGCCAAGCTCAAAGAGCAGGCAGCCAGACTAAAAAGCTTACGAAAAGAAAATAATACCACGTACCCGGTTGCTTAAATCCCGAAGCATGCGATAAGGTAGAAAGGCAGAAACAGCAAGCGCCATGTAGCGAAGGCCGTGCAGCTTTTTACCCGAAAGCATACGACAAATCAGTCGGATTGGCAGGTCTCCTGGCTCTCTTCAGCTAACCCGCCTTCCCATGCAGCAGATGCCGCGCAGTGGCCGTTGGTTTTGGTTAACCCTTTTTATGAAGATGACAGTTGCGGGAACAGCACAGGTTTTGCACCTGTTTCCCTTTTAAGGCTTTTACCACGGCAGTAGTAAGAGCCACCAATCTGGGCGCAAAGGTAATCATTATTTACTAATTACGAGTTGTATGAGCGAAGGGAGGTTTAATTTTTAACTCACAAGTCGGTGCACCGTATCAACGGAACACAATACCGAACAACAGATAACCAACAAAGAGAAACGAACTTGAGGCTATCGAAGGATTTTTACACCCGCCCCAACGTAGTGGAGCTGGCACAGGAGCTGATTGGCAAGTACCTGTACACGAACATAGACGGTATACTGACTGGGGGTATGATTGTGGAAACAGAAGCTTATGCCGGAGAAAACGACCAAGCCTGCCATGCCCATCTCAGCCGCCGCACCAAGCGCACTGAAATCATGTATCAGGAGGGTGGTGTAGCCTATGTGTACCTGGTGTATGGCATCTACTACCTGTTCAACATCATCACGAACGAAAAAGACAAAGCAGATGCCGTGCTGGTGCGGGCCATTGAGCCGGAAATAGGGATTGAAGAAATGTTGCAGCGCCGGAATATGGCTGCTGTAAAGCCTAACCTGACCGCCGGACCAGGCGTGATGAGCATCGCTATGGGCATTAACAAAAAGCTTTACGGCACCGACCTGACCGGCAATACCGTTTGGTTGGAAGACAAAGGCATTTCATTCACATCTGAAGAAATAGCTGCTGGCCCACGCATCGGCATCGACTATGCCGGAGAGGATGCCAAACTGCCCTGGCGTTTCTGGTTGAAGGGGAACAAGTGGGTGAGCAAGAAGCGGTAGCTTCGTTACCCGTTGTGCTTTTTTAGTTGGTATAACTTTTAACTTATCCTGAACATTCAAACAAAACGCACAAATACTTCAGCAGGGCTTTTCCAAGCCCATGCTGTGTACAATGTTCCAGCGCTTTTCTTAATCTTTACTTTTTTGCTCTTCAATTAATTGCCGCAAAATTATAACCTTACTATCTGCTACTTTAACTTTTCATTGAAGAAATCAATGGTGCGCTTCCATGCCAGTTCTGCCGCAGCTTTATCATAGCGGGGTGTTGTGTCGTTATGAAAACCATGGTTGGCATTCGCATACATGTAAGCGGTATATTCTTTGTTGTGCTCTTTAAGAGCCGCTTCATAAGCTGGCCAGCCTTCATTCACGCGTGTATCCAGTTCTGCATAATGGAGAAGGAGGGGAGCCTGTATCTTAGGCACATCTTCTATAGGTGGCTGACCTCCATAAAAAGGAACAGCTGCCGCCAAATCAGGGATGCGTACTGCCATCATATTCGAAATCCAGCCCCCGAAGCAGAAACCTACCACACCCACTTTACCATTAGTGGCCTTGTGGTCTTTCAGGTAGTCGTAGGCAGCAACAAAGTCTTCCAGCATTTCATTTCTGTCCCGTTTGCTTTGCAGGGTACGTCCCTCATCGTCTGTGCCTGGATAGCCGCCTAAGGGCGTTAAAGCATCAGGAGCAAGCGAAACAAATCCTGCCAAAGCGGCTCTCCTGGCAACGTCTTCTATGTGCGGGTTCAGCCCCCGGTTTTCGTGAACAACTACAATGCCTCCTAGCTTCTTGTTCACATCCGCAGGCATCGATAGCAAGGCCTTCATCTTTCCGCCTCCTTTTTCAGACTGGTACGTGATGTACTCTGACTTTATGCGTGGGTCATCTGGCTTGATCTGGATTTGGCCCTTATAATCAGGCATAAGAAAACTCATCAGCGAAGCTACAGTAAGGCCACCCACTGCATACGTCGATAGCTTCTGCACAAACTCGCGCCTGTTAACCCGGTCATGTGCATAATCATCATAAAGGTCGAACACTTCCTGTTTGATGTCTTCTTTTTTTATTTCGTCCATAGTAGCCAGATTTTGTATTTACCTTCAATTTAGTGATTTATACAGCATTAGCTTCCTTCAACAACTTTTTTGTTGGTCTGTAGGCCAACGTGCTGGTATAGTAGGTGGTGAGGCGTCAGCCTAAGCATAACTGCTATACTTTGTTGGGTGTTCAGGTTTTCTTTTTTTCAGTTACAGTCCAAGATTGTTACGACTGTGTCTGATTTTAGACTCTTGAAAACATAGAACAACGTGCTGTACTGAGTACTATCGTTGTAATCTTTAACTTCCTTTTCTGGTAATACATCAGACCATAAATACTCTAAGTCAGAGCCCAGCAAAGTATAGTAGATAGAATCTGAGAAGAACTCTTTTTCTGGCTTGCCTGCTGATAACTCTCTGTAAAGAGGCTTAGAGCCAAAGCCAATAAACTTACAATAATCACCTTCTGCACATGGCCATTCCCAATCCTGCCAAGTAATTAAGTGGGGAGTTGTCTTTTCAAGCTCCTCCGTCTTTTCCCGTGCCTGCTGCTCTATCACTGTGTCGGTCAGAGTTGAATAAAGTTCTTTAAGCTGCCTTTTTAACTCCTGTATATCTCCGCTGCAAGTGAAGGCGTTCTTATCTTTTTGAGCTTACCTGAGGCTAAGCACTCTGGACATATTGCACTAATTTCCTCCTGTCCATATAAAGCCTCTGCGTCAAAGCAATCTTTATGTTGCCCACAGAAATTACAGGTTGCTTCATTTTCTGATAAGTCAATAAAGACTTCGGGTCGGTCAAAGTATCTAAAGTCCATTTAGTTTTTCATGATTTAACTTGCACCCAACTTGTGTATAAACTGAGCTTGTTCCTTTTAGCTTCGCAACGGTAGTTGTATAAACGGAACTGGACTGCCGAATATACTATATATGTTTAATATAAATTTTTATAAGGGAAACCTATTCTGCTCGTAAGATGCTGTTGCAGATAGAATATCTGAGAAGATAACCGCTGATGTTAAAAGCTCCAAGACGGGCATAAAAAAGACAGCCACAACTATAGAGCTGTGGCTGTCTTAAGTTAGTATAGTAACTGGTTACTTTTTCTTGTTTTGTTCTTCGTTCTGCTCCTGATCAGTACGGGCTTGTGGGGTCGGGTTCTGGGAACCGTATTCTCCTACAGCGTCCTTTTCAAGGCTGTTTGAAATATCTTTATTTTTCTTGTCTGTCTGTTCAGACTGTTTTTTCTGATTTTCTTTATCTGTGCTCATTTGTTTCAATTTAAAGTTTAACTAATTAATACCTATTGGCTATTCTTTTGTACCAGTATCCTCAGAGTTGGTGCGCGGGCTTTCGCCCGGTATTGGCCTGTTGGAGTTTTGACTACGTGAGCTTGTTTCACCTAAGCCACCGGCACCGTTGTGCGAGCCCTGGCTTGTTACTTTAGGTGCTGGATTTGCGCCACCTTTTTCTCCTGCTTCAAAAGATTTCTCAGGGTTGCTGCTGAAGCCCTGCTGCTCGTTTTTCTTATCTTTATTTTCTTCCATTTGTTTTCATAGGTTAATTGAGAATCATATACAGAGGTTGCAACCTCTGTATTATTCTACGGATGCCTGCTATGCTGGTTTACTCCTGCTCGCGTAAACTGGCGTTACTGCTTTTGCTGTCGCTCTTTTTATGACTCTGACTCCCAGCTTTTGCATGCCCTTCTGAATCGCCGTGCCAGCCGCGACCCTAACCTTTCGATGTATTGCTTCCGCCGCCTTGTGGCGAAGTTGTGCTACTTCTTGAGTTTGAGTTTTTGTCTTGTGCTTCGGCAGGCTTCATGGTGCGCGATGTGTTCTTTACATCCTGCTCCATTCTGTCTTGGTGCGGCGCCTTCTCTTTATTCTCTTCCATAGCTGCTGTCGGTTTAATAAAATGTCAGGCGTTGTATAAAAGGCCTGCCTGTTGTTTTACGGGATGGGAAAGTACTTGTTGGCGACGGCAGATGATGCTTATGCTTTCTGGCAAATAAGTACGACAGACTTCTGGTGCATGTCTGTGGTGAAGAAGAGGTAGGTGTGTCCGCCTTCCCGGATGCCTGTCTTTTTGCGTATGCCAGCTACCGACTCCGGAAAGTTCCGCACCGTAATGTTGGCCTTCTTTTCTGGCAACTGGCGAAGAAGCTCTTTTTTGTTGTAGCGGCTCACACTAAGGCACCGGAAACTACGGCCCGGAAAATCGGACACCAAGGCAGGAGAAGTATACAGGTGACTGTTGGGGTGCAGCTTGTGTAAGCGCAGGTGCTGGCTCAGGTAACGATAGGCACCGGCTTTAAGTATGGCGGCATTCGGTTCGTACAAAAAGCCTCCCGGATCTGAGTAAGTAACCATAGCGGTCTCCTCATCCTCTTTCGTAAAGTTCAGCTCCTGTGTTACTTCTGTAGATAGCAGATTTACAGCCACACGCTCCACCCGGTTTGGCTGGGGAGCCTCCTGCGCTAGTAAGTACAGTACTTCCTTCACCTCGTTCTGCACGGCCACCACCCATACTTTTACTACGTGCTGCAGTTGCTCCAAAGCGAGGTCAATATCCAGCATAGGCGATGTTTTCAGCAACACAGCTTTTGCTTTAGAAAACAGGAGCGGGAGCAGATGCAGTACATCAGGCGAACAGTCCTGCAGCAGGTGCAGCTTCTGGTTTGTGCCGCCACGGCGGGCAGGGTCGAGGTAAATTATATCGGCGGTGCCATCGAATCCACTGAGGAAGTCTTCTGCCGTAGTATTAATGCTTTGGATGTTCTGGGCCTGGAATAAACTGAAGTTGTGTTGCGCAATCTCTTGAAGTTCTGTGTTTTGTTCCACGTGAACCACTTGAGTAAACTGCCTGGAAAAATAGAAGCTGTCTACCCCAAATCCGCCGGTGAGGTCTATTAAGAGTTCTCCTGATACCAGGGACGCCTTGAACTGAGCTGCCGTTTCCGATGAACTCTGCTCCACCGACACTGCCATCGGGAACACCACCTCCGGGTGATTCGCCCACACAGGCAGCTTCTGTGCCGCCTTCTGGCGGGCCCGTATCTGCTGCACCAGTTCCTGCACTGGCAGGTGCGGATAGCGCTTTGCCTGCAGCATAATAGAGGCAGCTTCTTCGTGCTGGTGCTCCTGTATAAATTTTTTTTCCTGCTGCGTGAAGGTGCGCATACGTGCTGCTTTTCCCTTAAGTATATGCTCTCTGTCCTCTTTCCTGCAAAGGTAAGTTATTTGAAGGCGAGGCTATGAAAGATATTTTTGTTTAAACTTTTAAAAAAAACATTAAACAAAATAGAAGCCTTCAGGTTGTAACTGTATTCTTAAACAAATTTATAAACTGAAAATTTTACTGCTATGAAGAAATGGATGAAATTATTGATGCTGGCTGTGTTGCCGTTCGCCTTAGCTAGCTGCGAAAACGACGATGACGACAACGATGTAATGTTGAATGATGCCAATGTGATGGTGGTACATGCCTCGCCTAATGCCCCTGGTGTGGATTTGCTCATCAACAACACCAAGGTAAATACCACTCCGCTTACCTACCCTAACAACACGGAATACTTAGCAGTACCTGCCGGCACACAAAACATAAAAGTGAATGCGGCGGGTACCTCCACCACGGTCATAGATGCCAATGTGGAACTGGACCCGGATGCGGCCTACTCTGTTTTTGCTATCAATACCCTTGCAAACATAGAGCCTTTAGTATTGGAAGATGACTTAACAGAGCCTGCAGCCAACATGGCCCATGTTCGTTTCGCGCATTTGTCGCCAGATGCACCGGCAGTGGATGTAGCAGTACAGGGCGGACCGGTACTGTTCAGCAACAGAAGCTTCAAGTCTGCTACTGACTTCACACCCGTACCGGCAGGAACTTATACCCTGGAAGTTCGTCCGGCAGGTTCCATGGATGTGGTACTGACTGTTCCGGATGTAGTATTGAGCAATGGCGGCATCTACACTATATTTGCGAAAGGTTTCCTGACTCCGCCTGCAGGCAACATGAACACCTTAGGTGCAGAGATCATCGTGAACGACTAACACTATATTAACCAACTAATATTCAGGGCCTGCTATGCCAGCAGGTCCTGTTTTTTTTAGCCACCCTGCAAAACGGGCATAATACGAAGTAAAGTTGATGTTGCGCAACAAATTCCTTATTTTTGTGTTTCAATACTGAAAATAGAATAACAATGATAGATACACAGCTTAAGTACAAAGTAAAGGACATTTCGCTGGCTGCCTGGGGCCGCAAAGAGATTAGACTGGCCGAGGCAGAGATGCCGGGCCTGATGGCCATTCGCGAAGAGTATGGCCCAAGCAAACCATTAGCTGGTGCCCGCATTGCAGGCTGCCTTCACATGACCATTCAGACTGCTGTTCTGATTGAGACACTTGTAGAACTGGGTGCTGAGGTAACCTGGTCTTCCTGCAACATTTTCTCTACGCAGGACCATGCCGCCGCTGCGATTGCCGCTGCTGGTATTTCTGTGTATGCCTGGAAAGGTATGACAGCGGAAGAGTTTGACTGGTGCATTGAGCAAACACTTTTCTTCGGTGAAGACCGCAAGCCGCTGAACATGATCCTGGATGATGGTGGTGACCTGACCAACATGGTGCTGGACAACTACCCTGAACTGGGTGCTGATATCAAAGGCCTTTCTGAAGAAACGACAACTGGTGTTCACCGCCTGTACGAGCGTATGAAGAACGGTACCCTTACCATGCCTGCCATCAACGTGAACGACTCTGTTACAAAGTCTAAGTTCGATAACAAGTATGGCTGTAAGGAGTCTTTGGTGGATGCGATTCGCCGTGCCACAGACGTGATGATGGCTGGTAAAGTAGCTGTTGTGGCTGGTTACGGTGACGTTGGAAAAGGTTCTGCTGCCTCCCTTAGAGGTGCTGGTGCCCGCGTTATTGTTACTGAAATTGACCCAATCTGCGCTTTACAAGCCGCTATGGATGGCTTTGCCGTTAAAAAAATGGCTGATGCCGTGAAAGAGGCAGATATCGTGGTAACTGCTACAGGTAACAAAGACATCATCAGAGAGCAGGAATTCCGCGCGCTGAAGGACAAAGCAATTGTTTGTAACATCGGCCACTTCGACAACGAGATCGATATGGCCTGGTTGAACAAGAACTATGGCAACACCAAAGATGAAATAAAGCCACAGGTTGACCTTTATAATATCGAGGGCAAAGATGTGATCGTACTGGCAGAAGGCCGCCTTGTGAACCTTGGCTGCGCTACCGGTCACCCGTCTTTTGTAATGTCTAACTCATTCTCAAACCAGACACTGGCACAAATTGAGCTTTGGACTAACACAGATGCCTACGAGAACAAGGTGTATACCTTGCCAAAGCAATTGGATGAGAAAGTTGCCCGCCTGCACTTAAGCAAAATTGGTGTTGAACTGGATGAACTTCGTCCGGATCAGGCCAGCTATATCGGAGTAGAAGTAGAAGGACCGTTCAAGCCGGAATACTACAGATACTAAAAAGGATAATGTAGATAGATGATAAAAGGCCGGTGCAGCAATGCACCGGCCTTTCTTTTTGATTTTATAATTGACGATGTGCGAAGCCAACTTAGGTTAATCCCAAAGGGACGACCTGTTGATAGCTGGCACGGCAAAAAGCTGCCTTAGCTCCAGCGGCACCTTAAAAAAACTTGTTTCTTGTAGCCCTGCTATATACTGGGGATGTATAGTAGGTGTCCTGTCATATGATATTAAACCGTGACATGAGTGTTTTCTTGTACGACTTCCCGATAGGTACATCGCCTTTGGCGAACACAACAGAGTTCTCTTCGAGGGCTTCTATTTTATCGAGGTTGGCGATGTATGAACGGTGCACACGCACAAAGTTCTGCGAAGGCAGCTTGTGCTCCATGTCTTTTAACGTAGAACTCACGAGGTACTTTTGTTCTGCCGTGACTATAAAGGAGTAGTTATCGTAAGCCTCTACCCACAAGATGTCGCTGTAATGCACCTTAATAATGCGGTGCTTCACTTTAACAAAGATATAATCGGTAGCAACCTCCTGCTCTTTGTGGTTCAGCGCCGAGCCGTTGCCTTCCTTATGGCTGTTATCATGCTTGTATAGCGCAATCTCGATAGCTGAGCGCAAGCTCTTCTCATCAAATGGCTTCACCAGGAATCCGTCAGGCTCTGTTTTCTTGGCTCTGTCTACCGTGGCATGGTCTGCGTAGGCAGTGAGGTAAATAAACGGGATGTTGAACTCTTCTTTAATGCGGGAGCCTATGTCTACGCCGTCGGCACCACCGCGCAGATTAATATCCAGCAGCACGAGGTCGGGTTGCGTCTCGCGTATCATGTCAATGGTGTCTTCTCCTGAGTCTATTGCACACGTCTCGTAACCTAATTCCTCAAGGCTGGCTGCAATATCCTCCGCAATGATGACCTCATCTTCAGAAATCAGAATTTTGGGTTTTGTCATATCATTAGGTTCTTACGTGAAAAAAGCAAATTATGGTGCCAAAACAAAATATAATATAGACTGAGTGCCATTTTTATTTAAGAATTTAATATTCCCCTCCAGTTTCCTGCTCAACGACGTCACCAGCTTCAGGCCGAACGAGGGGCTTAGCAGCGGATCAAAACCCTCAGGCAGTCCCCGGCCGTTATCAATAACTTTTAGGGTAAACTGTACCTCATCGTGCTTTGCCAGCTCGATTCGCAGCTGCCCGTGCCGCCCATCAGGAAAGGCATATTTTAACGTATTGGAAACAAGTTCGTTTACGATTAACCCCAACGTAATAGCCGAATCAATGTTTACCTTTATCTGCGGCATGTCAATTGTAAGGGCTATGCGCTTGGTGCTCACCCCGTAAGCAGCGTACAGGCTTTCACAGATTTCTTCAAAATACTCCTCCAGGTCTATGCGGTCCAGGTCTGAATGCTGGTAAAGGCGCTCGTGCAGGATAGACATAGAACGCACACGGCTGCGGATAGCCTGCATCACATCCACCGCCCGCGGGTCCTGTAAATGGCGCGCCTGCAGGTTAAGCATACTAATTACAATCTGCAGGTTGTTTTTCACCCGATGGTGGATTTCCTGCAACAGCATCTCTTTCTCCCTGTTCTTGCGCTCCAGCAGGCGGGTGCGGTGGTGCACCCGCATTTCCAGCAGCGAGTTCATCTGCACCAGGCTCCGCTCGCGCAGGCGTACCACACTCAGCACGGTAACTGCAAACACCAGCAGCAAAACCCCAATAAACCACTCGCGCCGCCAGATGGGTGGTACTATAGAGAAGGCGAAGGTAACAGGGGCCGCCGCCCAGACACCGTCGTTGTTGCGGGCCAGCAGCTCAAAAGTATAGTCGCCCGGCGAGAGGTTGGCATAGGTAGTAAAGGACTGCTCTGCCGCCGGCGACCACTGCTCATCAAAGCCAAGCAGCCGGTACTTATACCTTACCTGCTCAGGGCCAGACATGCAGATGGCATGAAAATCGAAAGACAGGTAGTTTTGCGTATGCGGAAGCAGCAGGTTCTTTGGGAGGCCGGTGGTGCTGTCGGTAGTATAGCCTAAAGCTTTCCAGTCAGTAGGCTTGGAAAATAGCATTACCTCTGTCAGCATGGCCTTTGGGTATATAGTGTTGCGCTGGTCTAGGGCAGGCAGGTACTGCGTCAGGCCTTTGGTGGTGCCAAACCAGATGGTGCCGTCAGTAGATTGCGCCATCGCATTTTCGCATACCTCCAGTCCCCTGAACCCATTCTGGCTGGCATAGCTTCTATAGGTCAGCCTGCCCTTATCCCGAAGCTGCGGCAAGCTCAGTTTCAGCACATCGCGGCTTGTGGCCACCCACAGATTATCTTGTTTATCAACAAATAGGCTTTTCACGGCCTCATTGGGCAGGCCTTCGCTGGCTGTAAATAACTTTGTGCCTTTTTCGTGCAGCATTAGGATGCCTTGATTAAAGCCCGAGAAGTATAAGTTGCCTTTGTTGTCTTCTGCAATTGAGCCAACTTCTGTCAGTGTCGCTCCTTTCAGTTCGGGGGGAGACAGCAGCTTCCCGGCTTTCAGGTTATAGATGCCGTCCTGGGTGCCCACCCAAATCCTGCTTTTGCTGTCGCGGAAAATGCAATTCGCTTTCGTTTCAACGCCGCCGGGGTTCGGGACAGGAACAAAGGTGTTGTTTCTGAAGTGCGCCAGCCCGGAGGCGGTGGCAAACCACATATCGCCCGAAGCATCGGAGGCAGTCTGGAAAACCTCTGCGGAGGGGAGGCCATGGGTTGTGGTGTAATGCTGAGTAGCTCCCGGCTTTATAAGCCACACACCATTACTGCTGCATACCCAGGTTTCTCCGTTGCTCTTGGGGCAGATGCTGTAGATAGTCGTACCCTTGGGCCAGGGCAGTTCTGAGTGCCAGTCAGGGCGTAGTTTCTGCATACTCGCCATTTCTCCCTCATCGGTACCCAGCCACATGCCGCCGTTGCTGTCTGGGGTAATGGCGGTAACGCGGGGCTCCGACATGCTCTCAAAGTCAAAGTAATGCACAAACCAGGGCGATTTGTACTGCTGTAGCCCATAGCCGTTCGTGCCAATCCAAAGGGTGCCTTCTGTATCGGTGGTAAGGGCCGTAATCCGGGGCGTGCGCAGGCCGTTGCGGCGGGTAACATGAACAAATGCTTTGTCTTTATACTTCAGGAGCCCGTCGCGGAGCAGGCCTATCCACAGGTTCCCCTGCTTATCGTGTGTAAAGCTGGTAACAGTAGGTGCAGAAAGATTGGCTGGAATGGAGGGGACTGTCAGGGAGTCTTCTGCTACCCGGGCAAGTCCTTTGTCAGTGCCAATCCACATCGTGTTGTCTCTTACAGTGGAGAGTGCTGTGATATAATTGCCCGGAAGCTTGCTGTTTTCTGAAGTATAATGCCGCAACTGCCCGTTGTGTACCTCGTAAAGCCCGTTCTCCCTGGTGCCTGCCCATACGGCACCGTCTTTGATATGGCGAACAGAGGTATAGGTGTTCTCCGGCAGCAGGCTGTATTTTTGAAACTGGTTACCGGAACGGTAATAAATACCTTTGTCTGTAGCCACCCAAAGTTGGCCAAGGGAGTCTTCAGAAATGTCGTTTATCTGGTTTGCCGGAAGCCCCTGTGCAGCGGCGATGCGTTTAAAGCGGGTGCCATTGTAGACGACCATGCCTGCATCTGAGGTTCCGATCCATACCTGTTTCCTGCTGTCTTTATAAAGCCTGGTAATGTTGTGGCTGGCAAGGCCGTCCTTTTTGGTGTAGGTGCGGAAGTTAATGCCATCAAAGCGGCTGAGGCCCCCGCGCGTGGCTACCCACAAAAATCCCTGGTGGTCCTGTACAAGTGCTGTTATCTGCGACTGTGGCAACCCCTGCTCCAGTGTCCAATTGCGGAAATTATACTGTTGCGCCAGTGTAACACGGGCAATCAGGAGCAGGCAAATGGATAACGTAACAAAAAAGCGGATGCAATACATCAGGGACTCATATCAGTTACCCCCTGTTGCGGCTACAGCAGGTGGATGCGCCAGCTAGAGGTGTTAGGGTATATTTATGCTTACGGTTCTACGAGCAAAAAGGTGAACGCTGAAAATAGTTTTAAAGTTTTAGCAAAGACCTAAAACTTCCTTGTAAACAGCTAACGTATGCAAGGCAGTCTGTTCTCTTGTGAACATCAGTACTCTTTCAGAAGCATTTTGCACGAGATGTTCCTGCAACTCTTTGCTCTCCAACACCTGCAGTACGCTGGCAGCTAGCGCCTGCGTGTCTTTGATTGGAGCCAGGAGGCCCGTCTGCCCATTTTCTACCATCTCGGGTATGCCCCCGGCGGCGGTAGCCACCACGGGGGTGCGGCACGAAAAGGCGTCCAGTATGGTTGTTCCCAGGCCTTCCGTTTCGGAGGTAACCAGTAGTACATCCAGTTCCGGCATTAGCTGCGGCACATCCTTTCTGAAGCCGGTGAAAATAACATGCTCCTGTAGGCCTTTCTCCTGTACGTATGCCTCCACCTGCTCCCGCAGAGGTCCGTCGCCAATAATGAAAAACGTTAGGTCAGAGCGCTGCTGTAACAGCAGGGCAGCGGTATCTATAAATGTAAAGTAATCTTTATGCGGCGCAATGGCCGAAACATTGCCTACCAGTTTCTGGTGGGGCGGTAACTTGTATTCGCTGTGCAGCTTATGGCTTCTCGTGCTGTTGGCAAACCGGCTCATGTCTATGCCGCTGTACACGGTTACGCATAGCTCCGGGTGCTTCAGGCTCCGTGATACCACCTCCTTTATTTTATCAGACACGCAGATAATACGCCGGATGCCTTTGTAGTTGTACTTAAACTGAGAGAGGGCATTGTCCTTGACAGGAAAATCAACGCGGCGACTGAGCACGATGGGGCGTTTGTTGCCCAGCAGGTGGGCCCACACGCTAATGGCATGGGAGTGGCCGCTGTGGGCATGCACCACATCTATCTGCTGCTGCTGGCAATACTGCTTTATCTGAAGGGCCGTGACTACATCAAACTCATTCGCGAAGGGCAGGGCAAGGTAAGGCACCTGTTGCTTCTGGCAATACGTTTCGAAAGGCGTGTTTCGGCGGCAAGCTACATAACAGCTAACCTTCTGCCGCTGCAGCTCCTCTATGAGGTAAGCTACCTGCTGCTCTCCGCCGCGCCACGATTTCTCCGATACCAGGTGTAGTACACGCATAACTACAAGGTTGGCTGATTTTCTTCCTGCAGCCGCCATATCTTAAGGTAACGCATAAACACGCTGCTGGCTGCCAGGTAGGCTATAACAAAACCGACTTTACCATCGAGTATACCGAGCTTCAGGAAATACTGCTTCAGGAAGCGCACCATTGGTTTTAGGGCAAGGTGAAAGAGCGTGACGGTTCCAGTTTTCTTCGCCTTGTCCTGCGCTGAGAGCCAGCTGTACTGGTCCCACTTGTGCAAGAAGTGCGTTAGGTTGCGGTAGGTGTAGTGCAGCATCTGGTGGCGAAGGTTTCCGGTACTGCCCGGCACCACAAGCTCTTCGTGCACTTTTTTTGTTGAGTAACGGCACAGGGTTTTATCGAAGAGGCGCACCACTTTATCATTTTGCCAGCCACTGAAGCGCACCTCTTTGCCCATAAAAAAGTTTTTGCGGGAAATCCGGTAGGCAGGCTGAGCCGGAGAGGTGTCTAACAATTGCTGTATTTCCTGCTGCAGGTCTGCTGGTATGCGCTCATCGGCATCCAGCATCAGCACCCAGGGCTGCGTTGACTGCTCTATGGCCCAGTTGCGCTGGCTGGAGTAGTTATCGAATGGGCGCTGCAAAATCTTTACGGGGTACTGACGGGCTATCTCCAGGGTGCTGTCGGTGCTGTAAGAGTCAACGAGCAGCACCTCCTCTGCCCACAGCAGCGACTCGATGGCCCCTGAGATGAACTGCTCTTCGTTCTTACAAATAATAATAGCGCTTACACCTGGCATAAGAGTAACATTACAAATATCAGCAGCCACAAATTACCACAAAGAAGAGCACTTATTTAAAAGGAACTTCAGAATAAAACTTTGCGGCGGCAGGCTAAACAAGTCTGGATGGGGCTAAAGGTGCTTTGAGGTGGCGGTATTACGCCAGCTTTCGGGCCCTTACAATCATCGTTTCCCCGAACAGCACCGGCTTCGAGTGCATTTGGGAAATAACCTGCCTGTTCCGCTTCTTTTGGTGCGGGTCTTTTTCTTCTTTGCTGTACACCATTTTTGTCATGAGGTAAGACAGCGGCACCAGGGGAAGGTACAGCCAGGAAACAGGCTTTACCTGGTTCGTCTCAATTTTATCAATGCTGTAGTTGTTGGAGTGCAGGAGGTAGCGCATCTCCGGGTACGAAATCATAGCGATGTGATGCGAAGGGTCAGGTGCTGCCTCGTTCAGGGGCGACTTGCACTTGTTGTGGTGACCGGTTATGAGCCACCTTAGTCTTGAGTGCAGGGCGCTGATGTTTGGGGTGGAGATGATAAAGTATCCGCCAGGCTTCAGGATTCTGTTTACTTCCTTCGCAAAGTCAAACTGCTTGCTGATATGCTCTATGCCATCGATGCACACAACTACATCAACTGTGTTATCATTAAAAGGCAGGCGCTCTGTCATGTCGCCCTGTATAAACTGGTCGTGCTCTATCTGCAGGCCGTTTACCACGTCTACACTCACCACATTTTTATAGCCATGGTCTTTCAGGCGCTGCGTAAACGCGCCTGCACCAGAAGGAACATCCAGAACAGTGACCTGTTTATCCTGGGGTAACAGGTCAAACACTACTTCATGCGTGTTCTTAGAAGTATTTATCGGGATTCCTTTGTAACTCCTTCTCATTTAAGTGTTTTTGGGTGAATGCAAATATAAAGGTTCTGTTATTATTTCGTCTGTGCATGTGCAGGCAACAAGCAGCAAAATTCTTTTATCCGGTTCATGCGGTGAGGCGCCCGGGCATTTTGGAACGGAAACCTTTAAGACACAAATAAAGTGCCGGCCTGATGTATGGAAGTGGCAGAAAAGAATGGTCTAGAGGATAAAAGCAGCAGATATTGCTGTCTTATAGCTAAAAAACACGTATAGCTAAAGCCCCGCCCTGCAACCCTGAGGCGATAACAGGGGTATGTAATTAAAATTTCTATATTTGCGTATAAATACGCTAGAGGGGATTAAATTCAAGTACAAAATCCAAGTAGATGAGCGAGCAAACAGGTAAACAACTAAGTAAAGAGGAGAAGGACGCACGGTTCGAAGCTGAGCTTTTGCCTGTGCTGGACCCTCTGTACAACTTTGCCTACCGGCTCACCTTAGACGAAGACGACGCCAACGACCTGGTACAGGAGACCTACTTAAAGGCATACCGCTTTTTTGACTACTTCGAACAAGGAACTAATGCCAAAGCATGGCTGTTCCGAATCCTGAAGAACTCATTCATTAACGAGTTCCGGAAGAAGAGCAAACAACCTGCCAAAGTAGACTACAGTGAGGTAGAAGGCTACTACAATTCTGAAGACGTGGAAGGTGAGAGTGGCGTGGCAACCACTACCGATATGCGCACGGAAAGTGTGCAGGATCTGATCGGTGATGAGGTGGCAAGTGCGCTCAATGCCTTGCCTGTCGATTTCAGAACAGTGATTATTCTTTGCGACCTGGAAGGGTTTACCTACGAGGAGATGGCGAAGATACTGGATATCCCGATTGGTACTGTACGCTCACGATTGCATCGCGCCCGGAACTCTTTGAAGGAGAAGTTGGAGAAATACGCCAAAACAATGGGTTATAATAGTAACGAAATTTAAAGAGTTGAGTGAAGATGGAATCGAAATTTACAGAAGTTTACCACAATGCACCGGCAGAGGGCAAAGAGACCGAGTGTGAGAAAGTATCAAAGTTGCTGGACCTCGTCATAGACGGCGAAGCCACGACAGAAGATCAGACATACTTTAACCACCACATCGAAGACTGCGTCGCCTGCTTCGAAGACCATCAGAAACAAAAACTACTTAAAGGACTCGTAAGCGGTCACCTCAAACGCGTGATTGTGCCGGATAGTTTGGCACTCTCCATCAAAACGAGAATCCAGGCAACAATATAACCCCTAATGCAAGGTAAGATCATCATCTTTTCGGCTCCATCCGGTGCCGGCAAAACCACTATTGTCAAGCACCTGCTCCAAGTTAACCCACAACTGAGTTTTTCCATCTCGGCCTGCACCCGCGACAAGCGCGGCCGCTCTGAGGAGAACGGGAAAGACTACTACTTCATTACACCAGAAGATTTCAAGAAAAAAATCGGAAATGATGAGTTTGTAGAGTGGGAGGAAGTATATGAAGGGGCTTTCTATGGCACGCTCAAGTCAGAAATTGAGCGCATCTGGCAAAGTGGCAGGCACGTGATACTGGATGTAGATGTGAAAGGAGGGTTAAGCATAAAAAACTTCTATAAAGACCGTGCTTTGGCTGTTTTTGTAAAGCCTCCTTCTATTGAGGAACTGGCGAACCGACTTACCGCACGCAACACCGATTCAGCCTCGAGCATTAGCAGCAGGGTTTTCAAGGCCAAGTTCGAACTGGGCTTTGAGGATCAGTTTGATACGGTAATCGTAAACGATAACCTGGAGAAGGCTTGCGCCGAAGCCGAGAAGCTGGTAAACCAATTCTTGAACGCTGAACCTGCTATTGTATGAAGGTAGGGCTCCTGTTCGGCTCTTTCAACCCCATACACATCGGCCACCTGATACTCGCTAACTTCATGGCCACCAACACCGATTTACATACGGTGTGGCTGGTGGTGTCGCCGCAGAACCCGTTTAAGCCAAGCAATACCCTGCTGCACGAGTTCGACCGGCTGGAAATGGTAACACTGGCGATAGAGGATAACCCGAACCTGGGCGTATCAAACATCGAGTTCAGTATGCCAAAGCCGAGCTATACCATCGACACGCTTACCTATATGCAGGAAAAGTACCCAAGTTATGAGTTTGTACTGATAATGGGGGAAGATAACCTGCCGCTGTTCCCGAAATGGAAAAACGCAGAGCGCATACTCGAGTACCACAAGGTGTACGTGTACCCGCGGTCAGGCTCTATCACTGCGGAGTTGCCCGATATGCCCGGCGTCACTTTTGTAAAAGCGCCCATACTTGATATTTCAGCCACCTTCATCCGGCAATGTATTAAAGAAGAAAAGAGCATCCGGTACCTGGTGCCCGAGCCGGTAGCAGAATATATAAAGGTGCGGAAGCTTTATCAGTAGCCTTTTTACAGAAAAAAGATATCAAAAAGCCCTGCGGTGAGTTTATCAGCGCAGGGCTTTTTCTTGCTTATAGGCTTGCGAAGCAGCGCCTGTAATTAGTTAGTAGCCAGGGCAGGGGAACAGATAGACTGGTGGTATCTCCGCAGCGACAGGAAGCTGTTTCTTAGCTCCATACACCACAAATAGGCATTTTCTCTCGTAAACTCTTTTTATGAAACAATATAAAGTAGTACAGGTAAGCTCAGCAGAGGCTTTTGAAACAAGCCTGAATGAGCTGGCACAGGCGGGTTGGAAAGTAATTGCTTCTAATATGGCACCGCTTCCGGCTGCCGCAGAGGATGACTTTGTATACTTCGCCTTACTGGAGAACACGCCCATCGAAGCCGGGTTAAAGCAAATGATGGAAGAAAACGCAGGAGAGCTAGATGCGTTAGATGCTCTGGACAGCCTTGACAGTGTTGACTTAAGCCCTTCCGCTAATTGATAACACGGAAGAGGTAGCACCATACAAAAGCCTTTCTGTATTTTCAGAGAGGCTTTTCCTTTTAAGGAACCTGCTGGCTTACATCTTTTTAGGGGCTGGTGTTAATTGTGGCGGCAGGGCTGTTTTATTGACACACTTATCTTTATATTGCCGTATGGGTTCATTTATATAAAGCTGGGCTGATAAATCATTATACTGTATGAAAAAAATACTTGTTTGCTTGAAAGCAAGTTTGCTGGTCTCTCTCATGCTGTTTCAGATGTGCCAGCCTACCGGCGAGGGAGCAGAAAACCCACCAATGGACGGCTTTAACATGGCAGAATCTGATCCGAAGGCGATACAAATAGCCGATTCCGTGATGGCAGCACAGGGCGGGCGCGAAAGCTGGGACGGCACGCGGTATATTTCTTGGAATTTTTTCGGAAACCGGAAGCTGCTCTGGGATAAGCATACGGGTAACGTGCGGGTAGAGCACGTGAAGGACGACACGAAGATTCTGGTAAACATTAATACAGGAGAGGGCAAGGTATTCAAGGACGGTGCAGAGGTTACCCATCCAGACTCGCTGGCCAAGTACCTGCAAAAAGGCAAAGAGGCATGGATAAATGATTCTTACTGGCTGGTGATGCCCTTCAAATTAAAGGATTCAGGCGTTACCCTCAAGCACCTGGGCGAAGACACCACGGAGGCAGGGCAGCAGGCTGATGTGCTGCAGCTAACATACAATAATGTAGGCGTTACGCCCGAGAACAAATACAAGGTATACGTAGACAAGAACACGCACCTGGTAACGCAGTGGGCTTACTTCCCGAAGGCCAGTGACTCAGTGCCGGCGTTTGTGATGCCGTGGCAGGATTACCAGACGTACGGCAATCTGAAGCTGTCCGGAGACCGTGGTCAGGCCAAAATAACAGACATTAAGGTGCTGGAAGAGGTGCCTGAAACTGCGTTCACTTCCTTTGAGCCGGTAAATTTAGAAGAATAGCAGTAGCATAGGAACTGGCCATTTAGAAAGGTAGCTAACCTAATCATAAATACAAAAGGCCTCTCCTGTAAAACGGAGAGGCCTTTTTATGTGTGCCGTCTTAGTTATTTTTAGATGGTCATGATTTCTGCTTCCTTCTTCGCAAGCAATTCATCAATCTGCACGATGTGCCCATCCGTCAGCTTCTGTACCTTAGCTTCAGCGTCGCGCACGGCATCTTCAGAAGTACCTTCCTTCTGAAGCTTTCTCAGCGAGTCGTTTACATCTTTGCGGATGTTGCGGATACTGATCTTGCCATTCTCCGTTTCATTCTTCACCTGCTTTACCAGGTCACGGCGGCGCTCTTCTGTCAGGGCCGGAATGTTGAGACGGACAGCATCAGCTTCCTGCTGTGGGTTCAGGTTCAGGTCACTGTTTTTAATGGCTTTGTTAATCTCTCCCAGCATGTTTTTTTCCCAGGGCTTAATCAGCAGGGTGCGTGCATCGGGTGCGGAGATATTGGCAACCTGGGTGATAGGGGTTGGGTTACCGTAATAATCAACACGCAGGTGCTCCACCATGGCAGGAGAGGCCTTGCCAGCTCGTATCTTCGTTAGCTCAGAGCCAGTATGCTGCACTGCTTTGTCCATTGACTCCTCCGCTTCGCTGAGGTAAAACTGAATTTCTTCCGTCATATCTAAATAGCTTAATGTAGTTCTGGAATATTTGGGCAAAAATACAAAATTTTACTTTTTATCAGGATGCTGCTTCAACTCATTCTTTTGTAGCTGATCTGCCGTCTCTCTCAGCGTATCTGCAATGTCATCCATGGTAACCAACGTGCCTATTTCCTCGCCGTCAACGAGGCGCTTCAGGTTGCCGCCCGTGTTCATGTCGAATACGATGATAGGCAGGTTATTTTCTTTACAAAGCGTAAACGCAGTCATGTCCATCACGTTCAGGCCTTTTTCAAAAACATCTTTAAAAGAAATATTTTTGTAGAAAATAGCTTCCGGGTCTTTCTCAGGATCAGCAGAGTAAATACCGTCTACACGCGTGCCTTTCAGCACTACATCGGCCTCTATCTCAATGGCACGCAAGGCAGCAGCTGAGTCAGTCGTGAAGTAAGGGTTGCCGGTGCCGGCCCCAAAAATAACGACGCGGCCTTTCTCCAGATGCCGTACTGCACGGCGGCGGATGTATGGCTCACATACCTGCTGAATGTTAATGCCAGACAGCAAGCGGGTATAAACGCCCAGCTTTTCCAGGGCACTCTGCAGCGCCATGCTGTTAATAACAGTAGCCAGCATCCCCATGTAGTCGCCCTGCACCCTGTCTAAGCCTACCTGCTCGGCCTGCACACCTCTAAAGATATTGCCTCCGCCTATCACAACAGCCACTTCCACGCCAAGCCTGGAGACTTCTTTTATCTCCTGCGCATACTGCAACAGTCTGTTAGAGTCAATCCCGTACTGTTGTTCACCCATGAGGGCCTCGCCACTGAGCTTTAGCAAAATTCGTTTATACTTCACGGTATTTATCTGTATTAGTTGTTGATACTCTCTTACATAACAAAGCGACCACCGTGGCAGCCGCTCTTCTTTTTATTGCATGTTGTGTTAGAACAGAATCAGGACCTGGTTTTTTTCTACGTTCTGTTTCTCCTGCACTTTTATTTCCTTCACCACACCATCTCCCGGCGATTTAAGTATGTTCTCCATTTTCATAGCCTCCAGAATCATGATAGGGTCCCCTTTCTTTACCTCCTGCCCCGGCTTCACCTTTATCTCTAAAATCAGGCCTGGCATAGGCGCTTTCACGTCATTCACCTTCTTTGTGTTGGCGTCGGTCATCCCCAGCTTATCTAACAGCAGATCGAAGCGGTCTTTCACACTAACAGTCTGGGATACGCCGTTCACTTTAAAAGTAAAAGTCTTTTCTTCATAGTTCGCAGAAACCAGTTCTGCCGTATACGACCGGGCGTCTTTTATGATATGGAAAGTATTGGGGCCGATAGGAGAGATGTCCCAGTGAAAGGGGGCGCCATCTAAAAACACAGTGTCGTTTTTAATATCAACCTGCCATAGTTTGTCGTTAGCGGTTTTTACCTGGAGCATCTTTGTTCGTATGGTTTTGACTTTAAAGTTAGTTGATTTCTCAGAGTAATTTTAGAACTTGGACTCAAAATTAAAACATTCTACCATGAATCATAGGTTTTTGAGCATTGTAGGCCTGGCTGCCGCTATGGCTTTTACAGGCGGCTGCAGTGCCAATAAAGCTGTTATAGATACAACTACAGGAAACGGTGCCACCGCTGAGGCTGTAGCTTTGCCTGCCGATACTGTTCCTGCCGATAGCGTGCCGGTGTGGGCTCCGAAGAAGCACGCCTTTAACCCGTCGCGCACCAGAACCCAGGACCTGCTGCACACAAAGCTGCGCGTGAGCTTTAACTGGGAGAAGCAGTACCTGAACGGCATTGCTGAGCTTACCTTAAAGCCATACTTCTACCCGCAGGATACGCTCGTGCTCGACGCCAAAGGCATGGACATACATAGTGTGAGCCTGCTGAAAGGGCAGAACAGTACCCCGCTGAAGTATGACTATGACGGCAAGAAGCTGGCCATTAACCTGGGCAAGACCTATACGCGGACAGAGGAGTATACTGTTGAAATTGACTACACAGCCAAGCCGAATGAGCTGGAGGCAGGCGGCAGCGATGCCATCACATCAGACAAAGGACTTTACTTTATCAACCCGTTGGGAGCCGAACCGAACAAGCCCAGACAAATCTGGACGCAGGGCGAGACAGAAGCCAACTCAGCCTGGTTCCCGACAATTGATGCCCCGAACGAGCGTACCACCCAGGAAATCTACATTACAGTAGATCAGAAGTACATGACCCTCTCCAACGGGGAATTTATCTACTCCCGCCAGAACGTTGACGGCACCCGGACGGATTACTGGAAGCAGGACCTGCCGCATGCCCCATACCTGGCGATGATGGCGATAGGAGAGTATGCTGTCGTGAAAGACAAGTGGCGCGACAAGGAGGTGAACTACTACGTGGAGCCGGAGTTTAAAGGCACGGCGAAGAAGATATTCGGAAATACCCCCGAGATGATGGAGTTCTTTTCCAAAAAGCTGGGGGTAGTATATCCGTGGTCAAAGTACTCGCAGATAGTGGTGCGGGATTATGTGTCGGGGGCGATGGAAAACACGTCTGCTTCTATTTTTATGGAGGCACTGCAACTGAACGAGCGTGAGCTGTTGGACAAGGACTGGGACGGCATTATTGCACATGAGCTGTTTCACCAGTGGTTCGGAGACTATGTAACCACAGAGTCCTGGGCCAACCTGCCGCTGAATGAGGCTTTCGCCAACTACTCGGAATACCTTTGGGCCGAGCACAAAGTAGGGGCAGACGAGGCAGCTTACCTGCAGATGGATGAACTGAGCCAGTACCTGGATGAGGCAGAGACAAAGCGGGAGCCAATTATCCGGTATCACTACAAAGACAGGGAAGACATGTTCGACAGCCACTCCTATGCCAAAGGAGGGCGCGTGCTGCACATGCTGCGTAAGTTAGTGGGGGATGAGGCTTGGTGGGCTTCGCTGAACCGTTACCTGACGCAAAACAAGTATTCGGATGTAGAGGTGGCAGAGCTGCGCATTGCTTTCGAAGATGTGACGGGCATGGACCTGATGTGGTTCTTCGACCAGTGGTTTATGCAGGCAGGCCATCCGGAACTGAAAGTAGAGGACAGCTACCAGAACGGGCAACTGCGCCTGCAGGTAACGCAGATTCAGGACACAGCTTATGCACCGGTATACAGATTGCCGCTCCAGGTAGCTGTTTGGGCCGGGGGTAAAAAAACAGTTCATCCCATCGTTATAGACAAAGCGCAGCAGACGTTTACCTTTAATGTGCCCACAGAGCCGCAGCTCGTGCTGTTTGATGCAGAACAGCAACTGTTAGGGGTGGTGAATCATGATAAGTCAGAGGCAGAACTGCTGTTCCAGTATAAGAATGCGAACCAACTGGGGCCAAAGCTGGAAGCGCTGGTATCGCTGGAGGAGAAACTGCAGAAGCCGGAAGTACTGCAAATGTATCAGGCAGCCCTGAAAGATGATTACTGGCGCGTAAGAAGCGCAGCCATCAGTAGCCTGACTAACCTGAAGGCAGAGCAGGCAGGTGCAGTGGAAGCCACCATCAGGCAAATGGCGCTACAAGACAAGGAAGGCGCCGTGCGATCAGAGGCGGTACTGGCGCTGGCCGGTTGGAATGGTGAGAAATATAAGCCGGTATTTGAGCAGGCCATGAAAGACAGTTCATACTTGGCGGCTGCTGCAGGTATACTAGCGTATGCAGGCACCGGTGCAGCAGATACGAAGCAGCGGCTGGCTGCTTTTGAGAAAGAAAAGAACGAGGACATTGTACTGGCTTTAGCCTCCTACTATGCCTTGCAGGGAGGACCCGAAAAGTATAACTGGTTTATAAACCATATAAAAGGGGCAAGCGGATCAGAGTTATACTATTTGCTGCAGAGCTTCGGAGCTTACCTGGCCAGTAACAGCCAGACCAACACACCGGAGGCAATCGCGTTGTTAGGGGATTTTGCCAAAAATAATTCTGCCTACTATGTGCGTGCCGCTGCCTATCAGGCACTTATGGTGATGTCGGATAAGGCAGAGGTGCAGCAACTGCTGGAGGAAATCCGCCAGAAAGAGAAGGATGAGCGCCTTTTACAGCTGTACGGCAGCTAAAAGGCGGAAAAATAATTCGTATTTATTTTCGATATTATTTGACTAGAAAGAAAAAGCGCTTAATTTTGCATCTCCTTAGAACAAGCAAGGCCTTTTAAACAGGTTGTCTAAGGAAAAGTTTTGCTGATTTATTGTGAATTAGTGAAATCGGGGAGATTCCAGAGCGGCCAAATGGGACGGACTGTAACTCCGTTGTAGTGATACTTCGCAGGTTCGAATCCTGCTCTCCCCACAATTGAACTTTGAATGACTGAATAACAGAATGGTATTCTTGTTTTTTATTCACACATTCAGTTATTCAGAATTTAATGTAAGCGGGAGTAGCTCAGTTGGTAGAGCGATAGCCTTCCAAGCTATAGGCCGCGAGTTCGACCCTCGTCTCCCGCTCATTTAAGTTAAAGAGATTGCGACTTATTAATTTACGGATTAACTGGAGAAGGAAATTCATGCAGATGAGCTTCCTTTTTACTGTAAATGGGGTTGTACTATCAAAGTGAACTTAGAAGCCGACGTAGCTCAGGGGTAGAGTGCTTCCTTGGTAAGGAAGAGGTCGTGGGTTCAATTCCCATCGTTGGCTCAAAGTCCGTTACGTGTAATTAAAAAGCGCGACATAAACTTAAACGTTTTAACCTTAATTTAATATCATACAATGGCTAAAGAAACATTTGACCGTTCCAAACCGCACGTAAATATCGGTACTATTGGTCACGTTGACCACGGCAAAACTACTTTGACTGCGGCTATCACTACTGTGTTGGCTAAAAAAGGTCTTGCTAAACTTCGTGACTTCTCTTCAATTGACAATGCTCCTGAAGAAAAAGAAAGAGGTATTACTATTAATACATCACACGTAGAGTACGCCACTGCTAACCGTCACTATGCACACGTTGACTGCCCAGGTCACGCTGACTACGTGAAGAACATGGTTACGGGTGCTGCCCAGATGGACGGCGCTATCCTTGTGGTTGCTGCTACTGATGGTCCAATGCCACAAACGCGTGAGCATATCCTTCTTGCCCGTCAGGTAGGTGTTCCTCAGTTGGTAGTATTCATGAACAAAGTGGACATGGTGGATGACCCAGAGCTTCTTGAGCTTGTGGAGATGGAAATCCGTGAACTGCTTTCTTTCTATGATTTCGATGGCGATAACATTCCAGTAATTCAAGGTTCTGCTCTTGGTGGCTTGAACGGCGATGACAAGTGGGTTGCTACAATCGAAGAATTAATGGAGGCTGTTGACTCTTGGATTCCAATTCCAGCTCGTCTGACTGACCTTCCATTCCTGATGCCAGTAGAAGACGTATTCTCTATCACAGGTCGTGGTACTGTTGCTACAGGCCGTATCGAGCGTGGTGTAGTTAACTCTGGTGAGCAGGTTGATATCCTGGGTATGGGCGCTGAGAACATGAAGTCAGTTGTGACTGGTGTTGAAATGTTCCGTAAGATCCTTGACAGAGGTGAAGCTGGTGACAACGTAGGTCTGTTACTTCGCGGTATAGAGAAATCTGATATCCGTCGTGGTATGGTAATCTGCAAGCCAGGTTCTGTTAAGCCGCACCAGGAGTTCAAGGCTGAGGTTTACGTTCTTTCTAAAGAAGAAGGTGGACGTCACACGCCATTCTTCAACAGATACCGTCCACAGTTCTACCTGAGAACAACAGACGTTACTGGTGAGATCAAACTTCCAGAAGGAGTAGAAATGGTTATGCCAGGTGACAACATCACCATCACGGTGTCGTTAATCAACAAGGTAGCCATGGAGAAAGGTCTGCGTTTCGCAATACGTGAGGGTGGTAGAACAGTAGGTGCCGGCCAGGTAACTGAAATCCTTGACTAATAATATGTTTCGAACCCGTTTCTGAAAAATTTTTCGGGAACGGGTTTGATTTCATTAATAAAATGAATAAATTTGCACTCCATTTGAAAAAAAGTGGCGTGCATTTTTTTACGGGTGTAGCTCAATTGGTAGAGTAGTGGTCTCCAAAACCATTGGCTGGGAGTTCGAGTCTCTCCACCCGTGCAAATTTTCAATCTCAGTTTAGCGAAGCAATGAGCAAAGTAACAACCTATATAAACGAAACAGTTGAGGAAATGAGAGACAGAGTCTCTTGGCCAACTTATTCCGAGTTGCAGAGAAGTTCTGTGCTGGTACTAATAGGTTCATTGATATTTGCTCTTGTAGTTGGTGCCATGGATTTTGTTTTTGATTCAGGCCTGACATGGTTTTACAACCAATTTTAAATTAGGTATATGGCTGATTTAAAATGGTATGTAGTGCGCGCAGTAAGTGGCCAGGAGAAAAAAGCGAAAGCTTACCTGGAGCATGAAATAATGAGACAAGGCCTCGAAGAGTATGTGCCGCAGGTGTTAATACCAGCGGAGAAAGTGTACGAGATGCGGGGTGGCAAGAAAAGAATCAGGGAGCGTAGCTTCTTTCCAGGTTATGTGCTGATTCACGCCGACCTTTCTCATGGTGAGGCAGAGCATATTATCATCAGCACCCCGGGCGTTATTGGTTTCTTAGGAGCAAACGATGGTTCTGCCACCAAAAAAGCCGTTCCGTTGCGGCAGTCTGAAGTGAACAGGATACTGGGCACTGTGGACGAGGCAGAAGAGCAGGCAGAAGTACTGGACACGCCATTTGTGGTTGGAGAGATAGTGAAAGTGATGGATGGTCCTTTCAGCGGATTCTCCGGTACAGTGGAAGAAGTGTTTGAAGAGCGTAAGAAGCTGAACGTAATGGTGAAAATCTTCGGACGAAACACCCCGGTTGAGCTGAATTACATGCAAGTAGAAAAAGAATCGTAGTAAAATTATATAATGGCAAAGGAAATAAAAGGTTACCTGAAACTTCAGGTAAAGGGAGGTGCCGCGAACCCATCGCCACCGATTGGACCTGCACTTGGTTCTAAAGGTCTTAACATCATGGAGTTCTGCAAGCAGTTTAATGCTAGAACCCAGGATAAGCCCGGACAAGTGTTACCAGTACTGATTACAATCTATGCAGATAAGTCTTTTGACTTCGTTATCAAGACGCCTCCTGCTCCGGTATTGTTATTAGATGCTGCTAAACTAAAGGGCGGTTCAAAAGAACCAAACAGAAACAAGGTAGGATCTGTAACATGGGACCAGATCAGAGAAATTGCAGAGACAAAGATGCCTGATTTAAATGCCTTCAAGGTTGAGTCCGCTATGAAACAAGTAGCAGGTACAGCAAGAAGCATGGGTATCACAGTTTCTGGTAAGGCTCCGTGGAACGAATAATAAGTTAAAGGAAAATGGCAAAGATTTCAAAAAAGAGGAAAGCTGCTTTAGAAAAAGCTGACCTTACAAAAGAGTATTCTTTAGCAGATGCCGCATCCGTTGTAAAGGACATTACCTTCACTAAGTTTGACGCCTCTGTTGACATAGATGTACGCCTTGGAGTTGACCCTCGAAAGGCAGACCAGATGGTACGTGGTATTGTTACCCTGCCACACGGTACAGGTAAAGATGTAAAAGTATTGGCCCTTGTAACTCCTGACAAAGAGCAGGAAGCAAAAGACGCTGGTGCTGACTATGTAGGACTTGATGACTATATCCAGAAGATCGAAAAAGGCTGGACGGATGTGGACGTTATCATCACTATGCCTGCAGTAATGGCAAAAGTTGGTCGCTTAGGTAGAATCTTGGGACCACGTAACCTGATGCCAAATCCGAAATCGGGAACTGTAACGCAGGATGTTGCGAAAGCAGTAAAAGAAGTGAAAGCCGGTAAAATCGATTTTAAAGTAGATAAATTCGGAATTATCCACACCAGCGTAGGAAAGTCTTCTTTCTCTGCCGAACAGCTTGCTGCTAACGCAGCTGAGGTACTTCAGACACTGAACCGTTTGAAGCCATCCTCTGCAAAGGGCACCTACATCAGGAGCATCACGATGTCCAGCACCATGAGCCCGGCCGTAACCGTTGATAAGAACTCAGCAATCTAAGAAAAATGACCAGGGAAGAAAAAGAGATAATCGTTAATGAACTGAGTGAGAAGTTCGCCAACACGAACTACTTCTATATTACAGATGCTTCTACCATGAGCGTAGCCAGCATCAACCAGTTCAGAAGACTGTGCTTTGACCGCGGTCTGGAGTACAAAGTATACAAGAATACACTCATCCAGAAAGCTCTAGATACACTAGACGCTGATACGGCTGCACTTGAAGATGTTTTGAAAGGCGCTTCCGGTATCCTGTTCTCTACGGAGTCAGGCAATGCCCCTGCAAAACTCCTTAAGGATTTCAGAAAGAAGGGCAACACGCTTCCTCTTCTGAAAGGTGCTTACATCGATGCCGGCCTATACATAGGTGACGAGCAGCTGGATGCACTGACAAAGATTAAGTCCAAGGATGAACTCATCGGCGACGTTATCAGTTTACTACAGTCTCCAGCGAAGAATGTTATTTCCGCGCTTCAGAGCAGTGGTGGTAAATTGGCCGGTATCCTGAAAACTTTATCGGAAAAAGAATAAATATAAAAAACGTAATCAATAAGTAACTTTAATTTTCAATAAAAATGGCAGATTTGAAAGCATTCGCTGAGCAGTTAGTAAACTTAACTGTTAAGGAAGTTAGTGAACTAGCTACTATTCTGAAGGATGAGTACGGTATAGAGCCAGCTGCTGCAGCCCCAATGATGGTGGCAGGTGGTGGTGGCGCTGAAGCAGGAGCCGCTCCAGAAGAAAAAACTTCTTTTGATGTAATCCTGAAGGCAGCAGGTGCCTCTAAATTAGCAGTTGTAAAACTGGTAAAAGAGTTAACTGGTCTAGGTCTGAAAGAGGCGAAAGAATTAGTTGATAGCGCTCCTAAAGCACTTAAAGAAGGTGTTGCGAAAGACGAGGCGGAGTCTCTGAAGAAATCTTTGGAAGAAGCTGGTGCTGAAGTGGAGGTTAAATAATCCCACTATATCAACATACCGATAACAGGTAGACCTGACAAATGTGTCAGGTCTTTTCCTGTTTGTAGATGGATTCAAGTTTCTTGAATCCTTTTTTGCCCGCAGTTGTTTTGGACTCTGTGTGTGTATTTCTTTTTAATAAACTAAATTCCAAAAGCTTTGGCTAACAATAGAACGACAGAGCGAATTAATTTCGCCTCTATTAATCCGGTCATTGACTATCCTGACTTCTTAGATGTTCAGCTTCAGTCATTTCAGGACTTCTTTCAGTTGGAAACACCGGCGGAGAATAGGGCTCAGGAAGGTTTGTTTAAGGTTTTTGCCGAGAACTTTCCGATATCAGATTCAAGAGAAAACTTCGTGCTGGAGTTTATCGACTATCATATAGATCCTCCCAAATACTCTGTTGATGAAAGTATTGACAGGGGCCTGACCTACTCTGTACCCCTAAAGGCAAAGCTTCGCCTGATCTGCAATGATGAGGATAACGAAGATTTCGAAACAATCGAGCAGGAAGTGTTCCTGGGGAACATCCCATACATGACCGAGAAAGGTTCTTTCGTGATCAATGGTGCCGAGCGCGTTATTGTGTCGCAGCTTCATAGGTCGCCGGGCGTGTTCTTTGCACAAAGTAAGCATACGAACGGAACAAAACTCTATTCTGCCAGAATTATTCCTTTCAAAGGATCTTGGGTGGAGTTCGCGACGGATGTGAACAACGTGATGTACGCTTACATCGACCGAAAGAAGAAATTCCCGGTTACTACCCTGTTACGTGCCATCGGTTACGGTACTGATAAGGACATCCTGGATCTGTTTGGCCTTTCTGAGGAAATCCCGGCAGACAAAAGCTCTCTGAAGAATGCCATCGGGAGAAGACTGGCTGCACGTGTTCTGAGAACATGGACAGAAGACTTCGTGGATGAGGATACAGGTGAAGTAGTATCTATTGACCGTAATGAAGTAATCCTGGAGCGTGATTCAGAGCTTACGCCAGAGGACATCGATATCATCGTTGATTCTGGGGTGAAGTCTATCATTCTGCACCGCGAGAATGTAAACATCGCTGATTACGCTATCATATATAACACGCTTCAGAAAGACAACTCTAACTCTGAGCAGGAAGCAGTAGAGCAAATCTACCGCCAGCTGCGAAACACAGAGGCACCAGACGTTGAAACTGCGCGTGATATTATTCAGAAGCTGTTCTTCTCAGACAAGCGTTATGACTTAGGCGAGGTTGGTCGTTACAGAATCAACAAAAAGCTAGGCCTGGATACGAATTGGGAAGCAAAAGTACTGACGAACGAGGACATCGTGCTCATCGTGAAGTACCTGATCGGCTTGATTAACTCTAAAGCGGTGGTGGATGATATTGACCACCTGAGCAACCGCCGTGTAAGAACGGTAGGTGAGCAGCTGTATGCACAGTTCGGCGTTGGTCTGGCACGTATGGCCCGTACCATTAAAGAGCGTATGAACGTGCGCGACAACGAAGACTTTAAGCCTGTTGATTTGATCAACGCGCGTACCTTGTCTTCAGTAATCAACTCGTTCTTCGGAACAAACCAGCTGTCTCAGTTCATGGACCAGACGAACCCGCTGGCTGAAGTGACGCACAAGCGTCGTGTATCAGCACTGGGGCCAGGCGGTCTGTCAAGAGAGCGTGCCGGTTTCGAGGTACGTGACGTTCACTACACGCACTACGGCCGTCTGTGTACCATTGAAACACCGGAAGGTCCGAACATTGGTCTGATTTCTTCGCTGTGTGTGCACGCCCGCGTGAACCACATGGGCTTTATCGAGACACCATATAGAAAGGTGATTGAAGGTAAAGTAGTAGTAGATGGAACAGTTGAGTATCTGACTGCCGAGGAAGAAGATACCCACCATATCGCACAGGCTAACGCCGTGATTGATGAGGGCGGTAACTTTGTGAATCCGACGGTAAAAGGACGTTTTGAAGGAGACTTCCCAGTGGAGGCACCGGAGACTTATACCTATATGGACGTTGCCCCGAACCAGATTGTATCAGTAGCGGCCTCTATGATTCCGTTCCTGGAGCATGATGATGCCAACCGTGCCCTGATGGGTTCGAACATGCAGCGCCAGGCTGTTCCACTGTTGAAGCCGCAGGCGCCGATAGTAGGTACCGGTCTGGAAAGAAGAGCAGCCATTGACTCCAGAGCCCTGGTAATAGCAGAAGGCGAAGGTTCGATTGACTTTGTTGACTCTACTAAAATTGTGGTGAAGTACGACCTGAGCGAAGATGAGAAACTAGTTTCTTTCGACGCGGAGTACGTGACTTACGACCTGATCAAATTCAGAAGAACAAACCAGGATACATGTATCAACCTGTCTCCGATTGTGAGAAAAGGCCAGCGTGTAACAAAAGGAATGCCGCTGTGCGAGGGCTACGCCACCAACAACGGTGAACTTGCCCTGGGCCGTAACCTGCAGGTGGCGTTCATGCCTTGGCAGGGATATAACTTTGAGGATGCCATCGTCATCTCTGAGAAGGTAGTGCGTGACGATGTGTTCACGTCTATCCACATTGAGGAGTTTGAACTGGAGGTTCGCGAAACGAAGCGTGGTGAGGAGGAACTAACTTCTGAAATCCCGAACGTGAGCGAAGAAGCAGTAAGAAACCTGGATGAGAACGGTATCATCCGCATCGGTGCGGAAGTACGTGAGGGAGATATCCTGATCGGTAAAATCACACCGAAAGGAGAGACTGACCCAACACCAGAGGAGAAACTGCTGCGTGCCATCTTCGGTGACAAAGCCGGTGATGTGAAGGATGCCTCGCTTAAGGCGCCGCCATCACTGAACGGTGTGGTAATCGAGACAAAGCTGTTCTCCCGTCCGAAGAAAGACAAGAACCTGCGTGCCAAGTCTAAGAAAGAGGTTGAAGAACTGAAGGTAAAGTACAGCAGAGACCTGATCAGCATCAAAAATGTGATGGCTGACAAGTTAGTTGCTTTACTCGAAGGCAAAACGTCACAGGGAATCAAGCATAAGTTTGGTGATGAAATCCTGACAAAAGGATCCAAGTTCACGAGAAAGAACATCACGGAAGCCTTGTTCCCTGAGAAGAACCCTTACAAGGACGAGAGCAACTACGCAGTTCCGGAGGAAGTGAACATGTTCAAGGACCTGATCCTGGAGAACTGGACTGCAGACGAGAAAGTGAACACAATGCTGGTTGAGCTTGTTAAGAACTACAACAAGCGCAGAAACATCACTTCTGCACACTTTAAGCGTGAGCGATTCACACTGGAGGTAGGTGATGAGTTACCAGCAGGTATCGTGCAGCTCGCCAAAGTATACATCGCTAAGAAGCGTAAGCTGAAAGTGGGTGACAAGATGGCGGGACGTCACGGTAACAAAGGTGTGGTAGCCAGAATTGTTCGTGAGGAGGACATGCCGTTTTTGGAAGACGGAACTCCAATGGACATCGTGCTGAACCCGCTTGGTGTACCTTCAAGGATGAACATCGGTCAGATTTACGAGACAGTACTTGGATGGGCAGGTCTGAAGCTAGGTAGAACTTATGCTACTCCAATCTTCGACGGTGCTACGGAAGAGCAGGTTTCTGCAGAGCTGGCTGAGGCAGGGCTTCCGCATTTCGGACGTTCTTACCTGTTCGACGGCCTGAGCGGCGACCGCTTTGACCAGCCGGTAACAGTAGGTGTGATTTACATGCTGAAACTAGGACACCTGGTGGATGACAAGATGCACGCCCGTTCTATCGGACCATACTCACTTATAACGCAGCAGCCACTTGGTGGTAAGGCCCAGTTTGGTGGTCAGCGTTTCGGTGAGATGGAGGTGTGGGCGTTGGAGGCATTCGGTGCTTCAAACGTACTGCAGGAAATATTAACAGTGAAATCAGATGACGTAATTGGCCGTGCGAAAGCTTATGAAGCCATCGTAAAAGGCGACGTGTTGCCGAAACCAAATATCCCTGAATCATTCAACGTACTGATTCACGAGTTAAGAGGTCTGGCACTGGAGATTACGTTAGAATAACAAATAAAGAGCTAAGCGCTAAGGTTTCGGCCAAAGCGCTTAGCTTGTGTTTGGACTAATTTTAGCTGTTAAGCCAATTCATTGTATCGACATTATTATAATATAATATGGCATTTGCGAAAAACAAAAAGCTTTCTCAGGATTTCTCTAAAGTAACGATCAGCTTGGCTTCACCAGAGTCAATCCTGGAGCGTTCCAACGGGGAAGTAACAAAGCCTGAGACCATAAACTATAGAACCTATAAGCCTGAGATGGGTGGATTATTCTGCGAAAGAATATTCGGACCTGTAAAGGATTGGGAATGCCACTGCGGAAAGTATAAGAGAATCAGATATAAGGGCATCATTTGCGACCGTTGCGGCGTGGAGGTGACCGAGAAAAAAGTGCGTCGCGAGCGCATGGGCCACATCGAACTGGTAGTTCCTGTAGCACATATCTGGTACTTTAAATCGCTTCCGAATAAAATCGGGTATCTGCTGGGCTTACCTACAAAGAAGCTTGACCAGATCATTTACTACGAAAGATATGCAGTAATTCAACCAGGTATTCTGGCAGAAGACGGTGTAAATACACTGGACTTCCTGACTGAAGATGAGTACCTGGATATGATTGACAAACTTCCTCGTGAGAATCAGGCGTTGGATAACAACGACCCGAACAAGTTCATCGCGAAGATGGGTGCCGAGGCGCTGCAAATGCTGTTGGAGCGTACGAACCTGGACGATATGTCTTATGAGTTGCGTCACTCTGCTGCACACGAGACTTCTCAGCAGCGTAAAGCTGATGCCTTAAAGCGTTTGCGCGTTGTAGAGGCTTTCCGTGATGCTGCTACCCGCATTGAGAACAGACCAGAGTGGATGATCATCCGCATGGTGCCTGTTATTCCGCCAGAGCTTCGTCCGCTTGTTCCTTTGGATGGTGGCCGTTTCGCTACCTCTGACCTGAACGACCTTTACAGACGTGTAATTATCCGTAACAACCGTCTGAAGCGGCTAATAGAGATTAAAGCACCTGAAGTAATTCTTCGAAACGAGAAGCGAATGCTGCAGGAAGCGGTAGACTCCCTGTTCGACAACTCACGTAAAGTGAATGCTGTTCGTGCAGAAGGTAACCGTGCGCTGAAGTCACTTTCCGATATGCTGAAAGGTAAGCAGGGACGTTTCCGTCAGAACCTACTTGGTAAGCGTGTGGATTATTCCGGTCGTTCGGTAATTGTGGTTGGTCCTGAACTGAAGCTGCACGAGTGCGGTCTGCCTAAGAACATGGCAGCTGAGCTCTTCAAGCCGTTCATCATCCGCAAGCTGATCGAAAGAGGTATCGTGAAAACGGTAAAGTCTGCGAAGAAAATCGTTGACCGTAAGGACCCTGTTGTTTGGGATATCCTGGAGAATGTGCTGAAAGGCCACCCGGTACTCCTTAACCGTGCTCCTACGCTCCACAGATTAGGTATCCAGGCATTCCAGCCTAAACTGATCGAAGGGAAAGCGATTCAGCTGCACCCATTGGTGTGTACAGCCTTTAACGCTGACTTTGACGGTGACCAGATGGCGGTGCACGTTCCACTAGGACCTGCTGCTGTACTGGAAGCCTCTATGCTGATGCTTGCGTCGCACAACATCCTGAACCCTGCAAACGGTGCTCCTATTGCAGTACCTTCTCAGGACATGGTACTTGGTTTATACTATGTATCAAAAGGAAAACGTACGACTGAAACGGAAACTATCCAAGGTGAAGGCATGAGCTTCTACTCTCCGGAGGAAGTAATTATTGCCATCAACGAAGGCCGTCTTTCCAAGCAGGCTTATATCAAAGTAAGGACAACCATCAGAAACGAGGAAGGCGAACTGGTAAACAAGTCAATTGAGACAGTTGCCGGCCGTGTGATATTCAACCAGTTTGTACCTGACGAAGTAGGATACATAGATGAACTGCTAACGAAGAAGAAACTGCAGCAGATTATTTCCCGCGTTTTCAAGGAAACCGGTATGGCACGTACCGCTCAGTTCCTAGATGATATTAAGACACTAGGATTCCAGTCTGCCTACAAAGGCGGTCTTTCGATGGGTCTGGGTGATATCCAGATACCAAAAGAGAAAGACATTCTGGTAGCGCAGGCCAAGAAAGATGTAGATGCTGTATGGCAGAACTACTCTATGGGTCTGATCACAGACAATGAGCGTTACAACCAGGTTATTGATATCTGGACACGTATCAACAACCAGATCACAGAAACGTTGATGCGCCGTCTGGAGAACGACGACCAAGGCTTTAACTCCATCTTTATGATGATGCACTCCGGAGCCCGTGGTTCAAGAGAGCAGATTCGTCAGTTAGGTGGTATGCGAGGTCTGATGGCCAAGCCTCAGAAGTCGTTGCAAGGTTCTGTGGGTGAGATTATTGAGAATCCTATTCTTTCTAACTTTAAGGAAGGTCTGGATGTAATCGAATACTTTATTTCTACACACGGTGCCCGAAAAGGTCTTGCGGATACAGCCCTTAAAACGGCTGATGCCGGTTACCTGACACGACGTCTGGTAGACGTGTCGCAGGACGTAATCGTGAATGAAGAAGACTGCGGTACACTGAGAGGTCTGGAAGTAAGTGCACTGAAAGATAACGAAGATATCGTAGAGACGCTTTCTGAGCGTATCCTCGGCCGTGTAATGGTGCACGATGTATACGACCCGATCACAAATGACCTGATTGCAGAGTCTGGTTCAGAGATCACAGAAGAGATTGCCCGTGCTATTGAAGCCACTGCGATTGAGGCTGTAGAAATCCGCTCCGTGCTGACCTGTGAGTCGAAGCGTGGTATCTGCGCGAAGTGCTACGGCCGTAACCTGGCAACAGGCTTTATGGTGCAGAAAGGTGAGGCTGTTGGTGTAATTGCCGCACAGTCCATCGGTGAGCCAGGTACCCAGTTGACACTCCGTACTTTCCACGTGGGTGGTACAGCATCTAACATTGCGGTAGATGCGACTATCCTGGCGAAGTTCGGCGGTAGAGTAGAATATGAAGATGTTCGCTCACTGGAAACAGTGAATAATGAAGGGGAGCCAGTAAGAGTAGTAATGGGTCGTTCAGGCGAGGTAAAAGTCGTTGATCCAAACTCAGGCAAGCTTCTCATCAGCAACCACGTACCATACGGTTCATTCCTGCATGTGCAGGATGGTCAAATTATTGAGAAGGGTGCACAAATCTGTAACTGGGATCCGTACAACGCGGTCATCCTTTCAGAATTTGACGGTGAAATCGCCTACGAATCTATCATTGAGGGTATCACTTACCGTGAAGAGTCGGATGAGCAGACAGGTTACCGTGAGAAGGTAATTATCGATACAAAAGATAAGACGCAGAACCCTGCTATACTCGTGAATCCAAAAACGGGAGAGCCAAAAGGATATAACATCCCGGTAGGAGCTCACTTAACAGTAGAGAACGGCGAGAAGATCAAAGCAGGTCAAATCCTGGTGAAGATTCCTCGTGCAATAGGTAAAACGCGTGACATTACAGGTGGTCTGCCACGTGTGACGGAATTATTCGAGGCGCGTAACCCATCTAACCCGGCCGTTGTGTCTGAAATTGATGGTGTGGTAACCTACGGTAGTGTGAAGCGTGGTAACCGTGAAATCTACATCGAGTCGAAAGACGGAGTGAAGAAGAAGTACATGGTGCCGCTTTCCAAGCACATCCTGGTGCAGGACAATGACTTCGTACGTGCGGGTATGCCGTTGTCAGATGGTGCAATTACACCGTCAGACATACTGAATATACAGGGTCCGGGTGCCGTACAGGAATACCTGGTAAATGAGATTCAGGAAGTATACCGTCTGCAGGGTGTGAAGATCAACGACAAGCACATTGAGGTGGTAGTACGCCAGATGATGCAGAAAGTAATTGTAGTAGATGCGGGTGATACGAGCTTCCTGGAAAACCAGGTGGTGGACAAGATTACCTTCATGGAAGAAAACGACCGCATCATTGACATGAAAGTGGTAGAAGAAGCCGGTGATTCACCGAACCTGAAGCCAGGTCAGATTGTAACGGCCAGAAGACTTCGTGATGAGAACTCCAGCCTGAAGCGTCGTGACATGAAACTGGTAACAGTGCGAGATGCATCTCCATCAGTTTCAAGGCCAACGCTGCAAGGTATCACACAGGCTTCATTAGGTACGCAGAGCTTTATCTCCGCGGCGTCGTTCCAAGAAACTACTAAAGTTCTGAGCGAGGCGGCTATCAAAGGTAAGGCTGATGAGTTACTTGGTCTGAAAGAAAACGTGATCGTAGGTCATCTGATTCCTGCCGGTACTGGTCTGAGAGAATACCAGAAACTGATTGTAGGTAGCCAGGATGAGTACGAGGCGTTGGTAGAGTCTAAAAAGGCAACTACCAAGAGACAGCAGGAACTACAAAAGAGATAATTAAAGGATGGCGGAAGATCTGCAAAAGCAAAATCAGATAAACATTGAACTGTCAGAGGAGGTAGCTGAAGGCGAATATGCCAATTTAGCGATGATAGCCCATTCGAGCAGCGAATTTGTAATCGATTTTATTAGGTTGATGCCAGGTCTGCCAAAAGCAAAAGTAAAAGCAAGAGTCGTTATTACGCCGGAGCATGCCAAGAGATTATTGGCTGCTCTGGCTGATAACGTCAAAAAGTTTGAAGACAGCTTTGGCGAGATAAAGCATGCACAGGAAGCCCCTTCTTTCCCGATGAACTTCGGGGGAACTGTTGGGGAAGCCTAAGGTGCTAAGAATTAATGAATTAAAATTTTGAAATTGCAAGTGGATTTATATACCTTTGCAGTCCGAAATTTTGATTAGAAGAAATCTAAAATTAACAGATTGTAAATGCCTACTATACAGCAATTAGTAAGAAAGGGAAGAGAGAAACTAACGTCAAAATCTAAATCTCCGGCCCTAGATTCATGCCCACAGCGTCGTGGGGTATGTACAAGAGTATATACCACAACGCCTAAGAAGCCAAACTCTGCCATGCGAAAAGTGGCAAGGGTAAGATTAACAAACGGTAAAGAAGTCAACGCCTATATCCCAGGTGAAGGCCACAACCTTCAGGAGCACTCTATTGTGCTAATTAGAGGAGGTAGAGTGAAAGACCTTCCGGGAGTGCGTTACCACATAGTGCGTGGTGCTTTGGATACTGCTGGTGTAAGCGGCCGTCTTCAGTCACGTTCTAAGTACGGTGCAAAACGACCTAAGCCAGGACAGCCGGCAGCTGCCGCAGGTAAAGGTGGAAAGAAAAAATAATTTATAGAGTACAAATACAATGAGAAAAGCAAAGCCGAAAAGTAGAATTCTCCTTCCCGATCCTAAGTACAAAGAGACCTTGGTAACACGCTTCGTTAACTATATGATGGTTGACGGTAAGAAAAGTGTTGCTTACGGAATCTTCTACGATGCTGTAGAAATAGTAGAGCAAAGAACAAAAGAAAACGGTCTCGAAGCTTGGAAGAAGGCATTGAATAACATCATGCCAAGCGTTGAAGTGAAGAGCCGCAGGGTAGGGGGTGCTACGTTCCAAGTGCCGACTGAGGTTAGACCAGACCGCAGAGTATCTCTGGGTATTAAGTGGATGATTTCCCTTGCTCGCAAGAGAGGTGAGAAAACAATGAAAGACAGATTAGCAGGAGAGATTATGGCTGCTGCTAAAGGTGAAGGTGCTGCCGTTAAGAAAAAGGACGACATGCACAGAATGGCAGAAGCAAACAAAGCATTCTCACACTTTAGATTCTAAGAATGGCAAGAGACTTAAAATACACACGGAATATTGGTATTGCCGCGCACATTGATGCCGGTAAGACCACTACGACCGAACGAATATTATACTATGCTGGTGTAAGCCACAAAATTGGTGAAGTGCATGATGGCGCTGCAACAATGGACTGGATGGAGCAGGAGCAGGAGCGTGGAATTACCATTACCTCTGCTGCAACTACAGTAAAATGGCCTTACAGAGGACAGGAGTACCACATCAACATCATTGACACACCAGGTCACGTGGACTTTACCGTTGAGGTAAACCGCTCCCTGCGTGTACTGGATGGTCTGGTGTTCCTTTTCAGTGCAGTGGACGGGGTGGAGCCACAGTCTGAGACGAACTGGCGTCTTGCTGATAACTACAAAGTAGCCCGTATCGGTTTCGTTAACAAAATGGACCGATCAGGCGCTGACTTCCTAGCTGTTTGTAAGCAGGTGAAGGAGATGCTTGGTAGTAACGCTGTAGCGCTTCAGTTACCTATAGGTGCTGAAGACAACTTCAAAGGAGTTGTGGACCTGGTAAACAACCGTGGTATCATCTGGAACGAAGAAGACAAAGGGATGACATTTACTGAAGTTCCGATTCCGGATGACATGGTAGAAGAAGCAGCTGAGTACAGAGAGAAACTTCTGGAAGCAGTAGCAGATTACGATGACAGATTGATGGAGAAATACTTCGAAGATCCGGAGTCCATCACTGAAGATGAAATCATCGCAGCTCTTCGTGCCGCTACGATTGACATGGCCATTGTGCCAATGCTATGTGGTTCTTCTTTCAAGAACAAAGGCGTGCAGACAATGCTTGACTATGTGATGGCACTTTGCCCGTCACCAATGGATAAAGAAAGCATCACCGGTATCAACCCAGATACAGGTGCTGAAGTAGCACGTAAGCCAAGTGAGACAGAGCCATTTGCTGGTCTTGCTTTCAAAATTGCTACTGACCCTTATGTAGGTCGTCTATGCTTCGTAAGAGCTTACTCTGGTGTACTGGAGTCTGGTTCTTATATCTTCAACACACGCTCTGGCAACAAAGAACGTATTTCACGAATCTTCCAGATGCACGCTAACAAGCAGAACCAGATTGAAAGACTGGCTGCTGGTGATATTGCTGCCGTTGTTGGTTTCAAGGACATTAAGACAGGAGATACACTTTGCGAGCAAAACGCAAAGATCGTTCTCGAGTCTATGGACTTCCCTGAGCCGGTAATCGGATACGCTATTGAGCCTAAAACACAGGCTGACTCTGATAAGATGGGTATGGCTATTGCCAAGCTTGTGGAGGAAGACCCGACACTGCAGGTGAACACTGACGAGGAAACTGGTCAGACTATCCTGAGAGGTATGGGTGAGCTTCACCTGGAGATCATCATCGACCGTATGAAGCGCGAGTTTAAGGTTGAGTTGAACCAGGGTGCACCACAGGTAGCTTACAAAGAGACTATCACGAAAACTGTTGAGCACCGTGAGGTATTCAAGAAGCAGTCAGGTGGTCGTGGTAAGTTTGCCGACATCGTGTTCAACATGGGACCACGTGAGGATGGCAAGCAGGGACTGGAATTTGAGAATGCGATTGTTGGTGGTGTTATTCCACGCGAATTCATTCCGGCTGTTCAGAAAGGGTTCGAAGAAGCCATGAAGAACGGTATCCTGGCTGGCTTCCCAATCGACTCAATGAAAGTGCGTCTGTTCCATGGTTCATTCCACGATGTTGACTCCGATGCCTTATCATTTGAATTAGCTGCCCGTCAAGGCTTCAAAGAGGCAGGTAAGCAGTGTGCTCCTAAGCTTCTTGAGCCAATCATGGCAGTAGACGTAGTGACTCCTGATGAGTACACTGGTCCTGTTACAGGTGACCTGAACAGAAGAAGAGGTCTGATGAAAGGTATGGATACAAAAGGGACTTCTTCAGTAGTGAAGGCCGATGTTCCGCTTTCTGAACTGTTCGGTTATGTAACTGACCTGAGAACCATTACTTCTGGTAGAGCTACTGCATCACTTACTTTCTCACATTACGAGCAGGTGCCGCAGGGATTAGCAGATGCCATCATTGCCAAATTAAAAGGAACTGCAGCTAAATAGTAGTAAAATAATGAATCAGAAAATAAGAATTAAACTAAAGTCTTACGACCACAACCTGGTAGACAAGTCTTCTGAGAAGATTGTGAAAGCTGTAAAGGCTACTGGTGCTATCGTAAGCGGACCGATTCCACTTCCAACTGAGAAGGATAAATTCACTGTACTACGTTCACCACACGTGAACAAGAAGTCTCGTGAGCAGTTCCAGCTTTGCACTTACAAGCGTTTGGTAGATATCTATTCCACCAGTTCTAAAACAGTAGATGCGTTGATGAAACTTGAGCTGCCTAGCGGAGTAGATGTAGAAATCAAAGTTTGATAAATACAGGAACCAATTGAAAAAGAGAACTGAGAAATCGGTTCTCTTTTTTTATAACTGTATGATTCATAAATATTTTAGATGAATGCTATTGAAAGAAAAAATAAATTCTTAACTTTGCACTCCCTTAGAAAACTGAGGGGAAACAATATTATATATCCATCTTTTAAAAAATTAGTTGAATGCCTGGAATTATCGGTAAAAAAATCGGAATGACAAGCCTCTTCACAGCAGATGGTAAATACACACCAGTTACAATAATTCAAGCTGGCCCATGTGTAGTTACTCAGGTGAAGACAGTCGAGACGGATGGCTATGAAGCCGTACAGCTTGCCTACGGCGAGAAGAAGCTGAAGAGAGTAACGAAGGCGGAGGCCGGACACTACAAGAAAGCTAATACAGCTCCAGCAAAAAAGGTAGCAGAGTTTACAATCGAAGAAGGTGCTTCTCACACACTGGGAGAGACTGTTGATGTAAACCTGTTCGTTGAAGGAGAATTCATCGATATTGTAGGAACATCAAAAGGTAAAGGTTTCCAAGGTGTTGTAAAGCGTCATGGTTTTGCTGGTGTTGGCGGACAGACACATGGTCAGCATAACAGGGCAAGGCACCCAGGTTCAATCGGTGCTGCTTCATGGCCTTCAAGAGTATTCAAAGGTATGCGAATGGCTGGTAGAACAGGCGGAAACAGAGTGAAGATTGAAAACCTTACTGTGTTGCGTGTTATTGCAGACAAAAACCTTTTGGTAGTTAGTGGCTCTGTACCAGGTGCCAAAAATTCTTACGTGTTAATTGAGAAATAAAAATGGAGCTTTCTGTATTAAATATTAAAGGTGAGGATACAGGCAGAAAGGTAACACTTTCTGATGCTGTGTTTGGACTAGAGCCAAACGAGCATGCAATGTATCTTGACGTTAAACAGTACCTGGCTAACCAGAGACAAGGTACACACAAATCAAAAGAGCGCGCAGAAGTAGCAGGTTCTACTAAAAAGATAAAGAAACAAAAAGGTACCGGTGGTGCCCGAGCGGGTAGCATCAAGTCACCTCTTTTTGTTGGTGGTGGCCGTGTGTTCGGTCCTAAGCCAAGAGACTATTCTTTCAAGCTGAACAAGAAGCTGAAGAGAGTTGCGCGTCTTTCTGCTCTTTCTCTTTTAGCACGCAACAACCAGGTAGCGCTAGTAGAGGCTTTCTCTTTAGATGCTCCCAAGACAAGCGAGTTCAAAGGAATCCTGAACAACCTGCAGTCAAACGGTAAAACGTTGTTGGTGTTGCCGGCTGCTGATAAGAACATTGTACTTTCTGGCAGAAACCTGCCAAAGGTGAAAGTTGCTACAGCAAGCGACCTTAACACATACGACCTGTTGAATACACAGAAGTTGTTATTAGTTGAGGATTCTGTTAATCTATTAGAAAACCTCTTTAGCGCGAAATAATGAACGTTCTGAAAAGACCCATCATCACTGAAAAATTTGCTGCCCTGAATGAGGTAGGTAAATATGCTTTTGAGGTGCATAGAAACGCCAATAAAGTAGAAATCAGAAAGACAATTGAGAAAATGTACGGAGTTACTGTTGTTAAAGTAGCTACCATGCGCTCTATTGGTAAAACAAAAACAAAGTATACCAAGTCCGGAGCTGTTAGTGGTCGTACCTCTTTGATCAAAAAAGCAATAGTAACCCTGAAAGAGGGCGAAGTAATAGACTTTTACAGCGGCATATAATTAAGTTAAAATGGCTTTAAAAAAGTTAAGACCAACAACACCAGGTCAAAGATTTAGAGTAGCCCCTTCTTTCGAGGAGGTAACAACATCTACTCCAGAAAAATCTTTGTTGGCACCTATCAAAAAATCTGGTGGACGTAACAACTCAGGTAAGATGACCATGCGCTATACAGGCGGCGGTCATAAGAAGAGATACAGATTAATCGATTTCAAGCGTACAAAGCACGGTGTTCCGGCAACTGTTAAGACGATCGAGTACGATCCGAACAGAACGGCACGTATCGCGCTGCTTCATTACGCTGACGGAGAGAAAACTTACATCATCGCTCCTGCCGGCATACAGGTTGGTACTGTAGTTAACTCAGGACCAGGTATTGCTCCGGAAGTAGGTAATTGCCTTCCTCTATCTGAGATTCCTCTAGGTACAATTATCCATAACATTGAGCTGCAGCCAGGTGCTGGTGCGGTACTAGCAAGAAGCGCCGGATCTTACGCGCAGTTAGTTGCCCGTGAAGCTCGTTATGCTACCATCAAGCTTCCTTCAGGTGAGCTTAGAATGGTGTTAGTAAATTGTGTAGCTACTGTAGGTACTGTTTCTAACTCCGACCATATGAATATTAACCTTGGTAAAGCAGGGCGAAACAGATGGTTAGGAAAACGACCTCGCGTACGTGGTGTTGCCATGAACCCTGTCGATCACCCTATGGGTGGTGGTGAAGGTAAGTCTTCAGGCGGTCACCCACGCTCACGTAAGGGCTTGTATGCAAAAGGTATGAAAACCCGCAACAAGAACAAGTATTCAGAACAGCTTATAGTTAATAGAGGAAAGAAGAAATAAATGGCTAGATCATTAAAAAAAGGGCCTTACATTGACTATAGGCTCGAAAGAAAAGTGAACGTAATGAACGAGGGTAACAAGAAGACTGTTATCAAAACCTGGTCGCGCAGATCCATGATCTCCCCGGATTTTGTAGGTCATACCTTCGCAGTTCACAATGGTAATAAATTTATTCCGGTATATGTGACGGAAAACATGGTAGGTCATAAGCTCGGTGAGTTTGCCCCAACCAGAAACTTCCGCGGTCACGTTGCTAAAAAAGATAAAGGCAAGCGATAATCATGGAAGCAGTAGCAAGATTACAAAATGTGCCTACTTCTCCTCGCAAAATGAGATTAGTAGCTGGCTTGATACGCGGCAAAAGCGTAGCAAGAGCCCTTAATTTATTGAAGTTTGAGGCAAACTCTGGTTCAGAAAAACTTGAAAAGCTTCTTTTGTCTGCTCTGTCTAACTGGCAGCAGAAAAACGAAGATGCCCGTATCGAAGATGCAAATCTTTATATCAGGGAAATCTTCGTGGACGAAGGAAGAATGCTGAAGCGCCTGCGCCCGGCTCCACAAGGACGTGGACACCGCATCAGAAAGCGTTCCAACCATGTTACGGTTATCATCGACAGCATGACGGAAGAGCAAGTTGAACAACAGCAATCAAAGAAATCTAAAAAAGCCAACAAGTAAGAAATGGGACAGAAAGTAAATCCAATCGGTTTTCGACTCGGCATTATCAAAGGTTGGGATTCTAACTGGTATGGCGGCAAAGATTTCGCTGATAAGCTGATTGAAGACGAGAAAATCAGAAAATATATACTAGCGCGTATTCCAAAAGGCGGTATCTCTAAAATCATTATTGAGAGAACGTTGAAGCGCATCACGATTACTGTTAACACAGCTAGACCAGGTGTTGTTATTGGTAAAGGCGGAGCGGAAGTAGACAAGATCAAGGAAGAGCTTAAGAAGCTTACGAACAAAGATATCCAAATCAATATCTTTGAGATTAAGCGCCCTGAGCTGGATGCCAAGCTGGTAGGCGAGTCAATCGCGCAGCAGCTGCAGGCCCGTATCTCTTTCCGCCGTGCCATGAAACAAGCTATCGCGTCTGCACTTCGTGTAGGAGCTGAAGGTATCAAAGTGCAGGTTTCAGGCCGCTTGGGCGGTGCTGAAATGGCAAGAACGGAGCATTACAAGGAAGGTAGAACGCCTCTTCACACGCTACGTGCAGATATCGACTACGCTCTGTCAGAAGCACAGACAGTATATGGTAAACTGGGTATCAAGGTATGGATCTTCAAAGGCGAAGTTTACGGCAAGAGAGATCTGACTCCTAACGCTGGTTTAGAAAGCGGCAAAGGAGGACCTAGTGGCCCAAGTGCCGGTGGTGGTAATGACAGACGCGGAGGCAACCGCAACAAAAAAGCGGATGGCGCCGGTGGTGGTGACAAACGTGGTGGCAACCGCAACAAGCGTCGTCAATAATTGATTGTTAACATTAATACGTTTTAGAAAATGTTACAGCCTAAAAGGACTAAATATAGAAAAATGCAAAAAGGCCGCGTGAAAGGTCTGGCTCATAGAGGCAGTACTATTTCATTTGGTTCTTTCGCAATTAAATCACTGGAGGCGACCTGGATTACCAGCCGCCAGATTGAGGCCGCTCGTATCGCGATGACGAGAGCAATGAAGCGTGAAGGTCAGGTATGGATCCGCATTTTCCCTGACAAGCCTATCACCAAGAAGCCTGCAGAGGTTCGTATGGGTAAGGGTAAAGGTTCTCCGGAGTATTGGGTAGCCGTAGTGAAGCCCGGAACCATCATGTTCGAATCTGATGGCGTTACTTTGGAAGTGGCCAAGGAGTCGTTGAGGCTGGCCGCTCAGAAGCTGCCGGTAAGAACAAAATTTGTTGTACGTAGAGATTACGTTGGATAATTAAAAATGAAAAATTCAGAGATCAAAGCTTTGTCTTCAGAAGAGCTGAACGAAAGGCTAAACACTGAGCGCGCCAATATGCAGAACCTCCGTTTTGCACATGCCATATCTCCTTTGGAGAACCCCATGAAAATCCGTGAGTCCAAGCGCACCATCGCCAGGCTGAATACGGAAAAACGCAGTCGTGAAATAGCAGCTAACTCTTAAGACCAAATACTATCATGGAAGAGAGAAATCTAAGAAAAGAAAGAAGCGGTAGAGTTGTTAGCAACAAGATGAACAAGTCTATCACGGTGCTTGTGGAAAGCAAAATGAAGCACCCGATTTACGGTAAGTTTCTAAAGAAGTCCACCAAGTTCATGGCGCACGACGAGAACAATGACTGCAACATTGGAGACACTGTTCGCATCCAAGAAACACGTCCGCTTAGCAAGAATAAGAACTGGCGTTTAGTAGAAATAATAGAAAGAGCGAAATAAGATGATACAGCAGGAATCAAGACTATCTGTAGCTGACAACAGCGGTGCCAAAGAAGTTCTTTGCATCCGTGTTTTAGGCGGTACCGGTAAGAAGTATGCCTCCATAGGCGATAAAATTGTTGTAACTGTAAAGTCAGCTCTTTCTTCCGGTAACATAAAAAAAGGAACTGTTTCTAAAGCAGTTATTGTAAGAACTAAGAAAGAGATTAGAAGAAAAGACGGATCGTACATTCGTTTCGACGACAACGCTGCCGTTCTTCTAAACGCGAACAACGAGCCACGGGGTACGCGTATCTTCGGCCCTGTTGCACGTGAACTTCGTGAAAAGCAATTCATGAAGATTGTTTCGTTAGCGCCTGAAGTTCTATAACCATTAATTCAGATTAAAATGAATAAGAAAAAACTTCATGTAAAAACTGGCGATACAGTTAAAGTGATTGCCGGTGATGAGCGCGGCAAAACCGGCCGTATAACCGCAGTTAATCTAGAAAAGCAGAAAGTAACTATAGAAGGCTTAAACTTAGTAACCAAGCATGCCAAGCCAAGTGCTCAAAACCCTCAGGGTGGCATTAGCAAGGTAGAAGCTCCTATACATGCCAGCAATGTGGTGCTTGTAGATCCTAAGACAGGTGAAGCAACTAAAGCGGCGACTAGAAAAAACAGCGAAGGTAAATCAGAGCGTTACTCTAAAAAGACAGGGGAGGTAATCTAAGATGGCAACTACAAGATTTAAAGAAAAATATCAGAATGAGGTAGTGCCTGCCTTACGTGAGAAGTTCCAGTACAAGAACATCATGCAGGTGCCTAAAATCACTAAGATTTCAATCAATAAAGGCATCGGTGCTGCCGTGTCTGATAAGAAACTGGTTGATATCGGTGTTGATGAACTAACTACCATCACCGGGCAGAAAGCAGTAGCAACAATTGCGAAGAAATCTGTTTCGAACTTCAAACTGCGTGAGGGAATGCCTATCGGCGCCCGCGTAACGCTGAGGGGTGAGAAGATGTATGAGTTCCTGGACCGTTTGCTGACAATTGCACTTCCACGTGTACGTGACTTCAGAGGTGTAAACGACAAAGGCTTCGATGGCCGTGGTAACTATACATTAGGTGTGAAAGAGCAGATCATCTTCCCTGAGATCAGCATCGATAAAGTAAAAGCCATCACTGGTATGGACATTACTTTTGTTACGACAGCTAACACAGACGAAGAAAGCTACGAGTTGTTGAAAGCATTCGGAATGCCTTTCATGAACGTTAAGAAATAAGAAAATGGCAAAAGAATCAGTAAAAGCAAGAGAGCTTAAAAGACAGAAGGCAGTAGCTAAATACGCTACCAAAAGAGCTGAACTTAAAGCAAACGGAGATTACGAGGCGCTGGACAAACTGCCCCGCAATGCTTCCCCTGTGAGACTTCATAACCGTTGCAAACTGTCTGGAAGACCAAGAGGATACATGAGGAAATTTGGTATCTCCCGCGTTGTTTTCAGAGAGTTGGCTGTTATGGGTAAAATTCCTGGTGTAACAAAGTCGAGCTGGTAAATTTTTCTTAACATATTAAGAATCATCAAAAGATATTAGTATCTTTGCCCCTCGCTTGGATAAAGCATACGTTATTTTATTAAATCAGAATGAACACAGATCCAATAGCAGATTATTTAACTAGAGTGCGTAACGCTATCAAGGCGAACCATAGAATAGTTGAAATACCATCTAGCAACATAAAAAAAGAGATTACAAAGGTATTGTACGACAAAGGGTACATCCAGAGTTATAAGTTTGAAGACTCTGCGGTACAAGGTACAATCAAGATAGCTCTGAAGTACAACCCTAACACCAAGCAATCTGCTATTGTGAAAATTGATAGGGTAAGTAAGCCAGGGCTGCGTAAATACGCCGGAAGCGAAAACCTGCCACGTGTACTGAATGGTTTAGGCATTGCGATATTGTCTACTTCCCAAGGCGTAATGACAGAGAAAGAAGCCAAGTCACTGAAAATTGGTGGCGAGGTGTTGTGTTACGTTTATTAATTAGGAGGATAGACAATGTCACGTATAGGAAAATTGCCAATCACCCTGCCAGGCAATATAGAAATCACTGTTGCTGATAACAATCTTGTTACGGTAAAGGGGCCAAAGGGTTCTTTGTCTACTCCTGTAGACAAAGACATCATCGTGAAGCAGCAGGATAATACGCTTGTTGTAGAGCGCCCTACCGAGCAGAAGCGTCACAAGGCGATGCACGGTCTGTACCGTTCGCTTATCAACAACATGGTGGTAGGTGTAACAGAAGGTTACAGAGAGAGACTTGAATTAGTAGGTGTAGGTTACAAAGCATCCATGGTAGGTTCTATTCTGGAGCTTTCTCTTGGATACTCTCATAACATCTTCCTGAGCTTGCCTGATGGCGTTACCGCAACAGCTGTAACAGAGAAAGGTAAGAACCCCATCATCTCGCTTGAAAGCAATGACAAGCAGTTGTTAGGCCAGGTTGCTGCTAAAATCAGATCACTGCGTAAAGTAGAGCCATACAAAGGTAAAGGTATCCGCTTCGTAGGTGAAGTTATCAGAAGAAAAGCTGGTAAGACAGCATCTAAATAATCATCATCATGTCTACTAATAAGATTACAAGAAGACTAAGAATCAAAAGAGGTATCAGAAACAAAATTTCTGGTACTTCTGCAAGGCCAAGATTGTCTGTGTTTCGCAGTAACAAAGGAATTTATGCACAGCTAATCGATGATACTACTGGTGTGACACTAGCAGCTGCCTCTTCCATGAAACTTGATGATGCAAAAGCAAATGTGGAAACTGCCGGTAGAGTAGGTAAGGAGATTGCTGAGAAAGCAATTTCTCAAGGTATCTCTGAAGTAGTGTTCGACCGCTCTGGTTACCTCTATCACGGTAAAGTAAAATCATTGGCAGAAGGTGCTCGTGAAGCTGGCCTTAAATTCTAAAAATTATGTTGAAGAATAATATACGAAGCGTAAAGGCGAGCGAAATCGAACTAAAAGAGAGAGTAGTAGCCATTAACCGTGTTGCCAAAGTTGTTAAAGGTGGTAGAAGATTCAGTTTCGCAGCCATCGTTGTAGTTGGCGACGGAAACGGCGTTGTGGGTTACGGACTAGGTAAAGCTAACGAGGTAACGGATGCAATTGCAAAAGGAATTGACGATGCGAAGAAGAACCTGGTAAAGGTTCCGATTTACCATAGCACAGTACCACACCCAATGGAGGGTAAATACTCTGGCGGTTTTGTACTTATCAAGCCAGCTGCTGCCGGTACCGGTGTAATTGCCGGTGGTGCGATGCGTGCTGTATTGGAGAGTGCTGGTATAAAAGATGTACTTTGCAAGTCTAAAGGTTCTTCTAACCCACACAACGTGGTTAAGGCAACTTTCGACGCTCTTTCTAAAATGCGTGATCCTTTGGCTGTTGCGCAGCAACGTGGTGTTAATTTACAGAAAGTATTCAACGGATAATTGAAATGGCTAAAGTAACTATCACTCAGGTTAAGAGTATCATTGACCGTCCGAAAGACCAGAAGGCCACTATGAAGGCCCTTGGTTTAGGAAAAATAAGCAAATCAGTATCTGTTGAACTAACTCCTCAGATTGCTGGTATGTTAAAAAAAGTTCACAGTTTAGTAGAAGTTAAAGACTTTCAATAATGTACTTAAATTCTTTAAAACCTGCAGAAGGTGCTGTTAAGACCAGAAAAAGAATAGGTAGAGGTACTGGATCAGGTAAGGGTGGAACATCCACACGTGGTCATAAAGGTGCTAAATCCCGCTCTGGTTATTCACAGAAATCCGGATTCGAAGGTGGTCAGATGCCACTTCAGAGACGTGTACCTAAGTATGGCTTCAAAAACATTAACCGTGTTGAGTATAAAGCTATCAACTTAGACGTTTTACAGTCTTTGGCTGAATCTGGAAATGAAACAGTTTTCAACTTTGATTTCTTCAAAGCACACGGATTGGTTCAGAAAAATGATAAAGTTAAAATATTAGGCAGAGGAGAGTTGAACAAAGCTGTAGAAGTACATGCCCATGCATTCTCTGGAACTGCATCATCATCCATAGAAAAAGCAGGCGGTAAAACAGTAGCGCTCTAATCGATCGGTATGAAGAAGTTTATAACAACTATTAAGAACATTTTTGCGATTGAAGACCTTAGAGTGAGGATCTTTAACACTCTATTCTTCATTGCAATATTCAGACTTGGTTCTTTTGTTGTTTTACCTGGTGTTGATCCTAACCAGCTGGAGGCCAACACAGGTGGCCTGTTTGGTTTGTTAGATACATTCCTTGGTGGAGCATTTAGCAATGCATCTATCTTTGCGTTAGGTATCATGCCTTACATTTCCGCTTCGATTGTATTGCAGCTATTAACGATTGCTGTTCCTTATTTTCAAAAAATGCAGAAGGAGGGTGAGTCTGGTAGAAAGAAAATCAACCAAATCACCCGAGTTCTTACCATTATTATCACTTTAGCCCAAGCAGTTGGCTTTGTTGCCACACTTAATGCTGAAGCGATAGTTATCAACCAGACCCTATTCACCATTACATCCATGATTGTACTGACATCCGGTACTATCTTCTGTATGTGGCTGGGTGAGAAAATAACAGACAAAGGTATCGGTAACGGTATCTCCATGCTGATTATGATCGGTATTATTTCCCGATTCCCAGGGGCTATTTTCGCTGAAGCTTTGTCTAAACAGCTGAATGGCGCCCTGTTGTTCTTATTTGAAATGTTTGTTCTGTTCTTCGTGGTGATGTCTGTTGTCATGCTGACGCAAGCTATCAGAAGAATTCCTGTTCAGTATGCTAAGCAGGTAGGCGGTAGTTCTCTTTATAGTGGTCAGCGTCAGTTCATACCACTTAAGGTTAACGCAGCAGGTGTAATGCCAATCATTTTCGCGCAGTCTTTGATGTTTTTACCTTCTATGGTAGCGTCTATCTGGTCTGACACAAGCGAAACGGCGAACTACATTGGAGCTACTTTCTCAGATTTCACCTCGTGGCAGTACAACCTGGTGTTTGGTCTCCTGATTTTGGTGTTTACATACTTCTACACCGCTATCAGTGTTAACCCAAACCAGATTGCAGATGACCTGAAGAGAAGCGGTGGTTTTATACCTGGTGTTAAGCCGGGAAGAGCAACCTCTGAATACATCGACACCATTCTGACCCGAATTACTCTTCCAGGTGCTATTTACCTGGCGCTTGTTGCAATTTTCCCTTCCATAGCTATGCTATTAGGTGTAACAAGAGAGTTTTCACAGTTCTTCGGTGGTACCTCGCTCATCATCATGGTTGGTGTTGTGCTCGATACCCTGCAGCAAGTAGAAAGCTATCTGCTTATGCGTCACTATGATGGTATGATGAAATCAGGAAAGCTACGCGGCAGAACTGAGACCATACCTACCATGGCATCTTAATAAATGATTAATTATAAAACGGAAGAAGAAATTGAGCTAATTCGCCAGAGTGCTTTGATATTAAGCAAAGCACATGGCGAAATTGCTCGTCTTATAAAGGAAGGTGTTACTACAAAATCGTTAGATAAACGCGCAGAGGAGTTTATCAAAGATAATGGTGGCCAGCCATCCTTCTTAAACTATAATGGGTTTCCCTATAGCCTGTGTATATCAGTAAATGCTACTGTTGTACATGGCTTTCCTAGTGAATACATTTTGAACGATGGAGATATAATTTCTGTTGATGCAGGTGTTTACTACAAGGGGTTCCACAGCGACTGTGCTTATACTCATGCTGTGGGCAATGTTTCGGAAGAGGTAAATGACCTCTTGAAAGTGACAAAAGAGTCGCTTTATAAAGGGATAGAGAAAGCAACAGTAGGTTCCAGACTAGGAGATATAAGCTACACCATACAGGAGCATGCCGAAGCGCATGGCTACGGTGTAGTCAGGGAACTTGTCGGCCATGGTATCGGTCACAATTTACATGAATCTCCCGAAGTACCAAACTATGGCCGTCGCGGGCAGGGCATCAAACTTCAGAATGGTTTGGTTATTGCCATTGAGCCGATGGTTAACCAGGGGACCCGGCACATTGTGCAGGAGGACGACGGTTGGACGATTAGAACGAAAGACAAAAAACCTTCTGCCCATTTCGAGCATACCGTTGTGGTGCGTAAGGACAAGGCTGAGATTTTAACAACATTTGATTATATAGAAGCAGCAAACAAATCATAAATGGCAAAACAGTCGTCCATAGAGCAAGACGGAACTATAATTGAAGCTTTGTCTAACGCCATGTTTAGAGTTGAGCTTGAAAATGGTCATCAGGTAGTTGCTCATATCTCCGGTAAAATGAGAATGCACTACATTAAGATTTTACCAGGTGATAGAGTCAAGTTAGAGATGTCACCCTACGACCTTACAAAAGGCAGAATTGTTTACCGATATAAATAAATAAAATGAAAGTTAAAGCATCAGTTAAAAAGCGAAGTGTTGATTGTAAAGTTATCCGCCGCAAGGGGAAGCTTTATGTCATCAACAAAAAGAATCCAAGATATAAACAAAGACAAGGATAATTAAATAATAGTATGGCTAGAATTGCAGGAGTAGATATTCCGGATAACAAAAGAGGCGAAATCGCTTTGACCTATATCTTTGGTATCGGTCGTAACCTTTCGCAGAGAATCCTTACAAAAGCCGGGGTGGATCTTGACAAAAAGGTAAAAGACTGGACAGAAGATGAAGCCGGTGAGATCAGATCAATTATTGCAGCTGATCACAAAACTGAAGGTGTTCTTCGCTCTGAGGTGCAGTTGCACATCAAGCGTCTGATGGACATCGGAAGCTACCGTGGGTTAAGACATCGTAAGGGTTTGCCAGTACGCGGACAGCGTACCAAAAACAACTCACGTACCCGAAAAGGTAAGCGTAAAACAGTTGCAAATAAGAAGAAAGCTGCTAAATAATAATTGATTATGGCTCAGAAAAGAAAAGATAAAGCTAAAAAGCGTGTAGTTATTGTAGAACCAGTGGGTCAGGTACACATTAAGGCTTCTTTCAATAACATCATTATATCAGTAACCAATAACGTAGGTCAGGTAATATCTTGGGCTTCTGCTGGTAAAATGGGCTTTAAAGGTTCTAAAAAGAACACTCCGTATGCCGCTCAGATGGCAGCTGGCGATTGCGCTAAAGTTGCCTATGACCTTGGAATGCGCAAGGCTGAGGTGTTTGTAAAAGGACCGGGTGCAGGTAGAGAGTCTGCTATCCGTACTGTACAGAACACAGGTATAGAAGTAACTTCCATTAAAGACGTTACGCCTCTACCGCACAACGGATGTCGTCCACCAAAACGCAGAAGAGTTTAATTTAAATTTAAGTTAAGAAATGGCAAGATATACTGGTCCTAAAAGTAAAATCTCAAGAAAGTTCGGCGAAGAGATTTTTGGCCCAAGCAAAGCGCTTAAGAAGAAAGCTTACCCTCCGGGGATGCACGGCCGCGGTCGTCGTAAAAAGCAATCGGAATATGCTATACAGCTGAATGAAAAGCAAAAAGCAAAGTACATATACGGTGTTCTGGAAAAACAATTCGCTAACCTGTTCGAGAAAGCTCACAGAAAAGGTGGAATCACCGGTGAGAACTTGTTAGCGTTACTGGAGTCTAGATTAGATAATACTGTTTACCGTTTAGGTATAGCTCCAACAAGAAGAGCTGCCCGTCAGCTTGTGTTGCATAAGCACGTGCTTGTGAACGGCGATATTGTTAACATTCCTTCTTACAGCCTGAAAGTAGGTGACGTGGTAGCGGTACGAGAGAAATCGAAGTCTCTTGAGGCCATCACTTCCTCTTTGACTGTTCGCAATGCGCGTCAGTTCAGCTGGTTGGAGTGGGATGCAAGCGAAATGGCAGGCAAGTTCGTGGCTACTCCTGACAGAGAGCAGATTCCTGAGAAAATTCAGGAGCAGCTGATCGTCGAGCTTTACTCTAAGTAAGCAGCATAATCAATTTATAACCTTTAACACTGCAAGTATGTCAATATTAGCATTTCAAATGCCAGAGAAAGTTGTGATGGAAAAAGCCGACGACTTTCATGGTTTATTTGAATTCAAGCCGCTTGAAAAAGGTTACGGTGTAACCATCGGTAATGCTCTGAGAAGAATTCTTCTTTCATCATTAGAAGGATACGCCATCACAAGCATCCGTATAGGTGGTGTATTGCATGAGTTCTCGTCTGTTGAAGGGGTGGTTGAGGATGTCTCTGACGTTATCCTTAACTTGAAGATGGTCCGCTTGAAGAAAGTGAGCGAAGTACTGGACGAAAAAATAACTGTTAGCCTTAGTGGCCAGGATACGTTCACTGCCGGTGATATAAACAAGTTCACGTCAAGCTTCGAAGTGCTGAACCCAGAGCTGGTAATCTGCCACCTGGACAACAGCATCAATTTCGAAGTGGAACTGACAGTTCAGAAAGGACGTGGTTATGTTCCCGCTGACGAAAACAAGCCGACTGAGCAGGTATTTGGTCAAATCGCAATAGATGCCATCTACACACCTATCAAAAACGTGAAGTTTAGTGTTGAGAATACTCGTGTGGAGCAGAAAACTGACTACGAGAAACTTGTTCTTGACATCCAGACGGACGGTTCCATTCATCCCGAAGAAGCATTGAAAGGTGCTGCTAATATCCTGATTCAGCATTTTATGCTGTTCTCTGATAACACCATGACTTTCGAAACAGCGAAGCCGGAAGAGGAAGAGGCTGTAGACGAAGAATTACTGCACATGCGCAAAGTGCTGAAGACTTCTCTTCAGGACATGGATTTATCTGTTCGCGCTTATAACTGCTTGAAAGCAGCGGACATTAAAACACTTGGTGACCTTGTGCAGCTGGACATTTCAGACATGATGAAGTTCAGAAACTTCGGTAAGAAGTCATTAACAGAATTAGAGAACCTGGTTCAGGAGAAGGGCTTGATTTTCGGTATGGACCTTTCTAAGTATAAATTAGAAGAAGATTAATTAATCTACGGCATAATTCCCGATCCCTGCAAAGGTTGATTGACGGTATGCACGTGCACAATTCACTATAATGAGACACGGTAAAAAAGTAAATCACTTAGGAAGAACCGCTTCACACCGTAAGGCGATGCTGTCTAACATGGCAGCTTCCCTTATCCTTCACAAGCGCGTTTCAACTACAGTAGCCAAGGCGAAAGCACTGCGTAAGTATGTGGAGCCTCTGCTGACTAAATCTAAAAGCGATACAACGCACTCAAGAAGAACCTGTTTTGCGTACCTGCAGAACAAAGAATCTGTAAAAGAGCTTTTTGATGAAGTATCTGTAAAAGTAGCAAACAGACCTGGCGGTTACACCCGGATCCTTAAAACTGGTTACAGACTTGGTGACAACGCAGAGATGTGTGTTATCGAGCTGGTAGACTACAACGAAGATATGCTGACATCAGCATCTACTGCTACTGGTGCAGCCAAGAAAACACGCCGACGTGGTGGTAAGAAAGGCAGTGATGCCGCTAGCACAGAGGCAACTGCAGCACCAGCAGCAGAGACAAAAGCAGTTCCGGCAACAGACGCAGGAACAACCGCTCCGGCAGTTGAGGCACAGGCGCAGGCAGCTACTGAAACTCCTGATGCTCCGGCAGAATCTACTGATTCTAATGATGAGACAAAAGATGCTCAGTAAGCTTTTTTTGTAAATAATTGAAAGGGACATGACGTAAGTCGTGTCCCTTTTTTATTTTTGTAACAAATCCGTATTATGAAGAAGCAAATTTCAACAGAAGCCATACTTCTTTTAGAAGATGGTACCGTTTACAAAGGAAAGAGTCTGGGGCGCATTGGTACCTCCGGTGGCGAACTATGCTTTAACACCGGTATGACCGGCTATCAGGAAATTTTCACCGACCCCTCCTATTTTGGGCAGATGGTTGTTACCACTGTTTCGCATGTAGGCAACTATGGGGTACAACACCAGGAAGTAGAGTCAGACAGGGTGCAAATCAGCGGCCTAGTATGCAAGGACTTCTCCAGTCACTTCTCCAGGAAAACAGCGGAAGGTTCTCTACAGGACTATTTTGAAAAAGCAGGGGTGGTGGGTATATGTGAGATTGACACCAGAGCCCTTGTCCGCCACATCCGCGACAAAGGTGCCATGAACGCAATTGTTTCCTCTGAAACAACAGACCTGGAGGAGTTGCGTAAAAAATTGGCAGAAGTGCCATCTATGGCTGGATTGGAATTATCCTCAAAGGTGAGCACACCGCGTATCTACCAGCATAGTCCGGAGGAAGTAAAGTACAAAGTAGCGGTGCTGGACCTGGGCGTGAAGCAAAACAGCCTGAAGAACCTGGTGGCACGCGGCTGCGAGGTCAAAGTGTTCCCATACGATACTCCATTCGAAGAAATGGAGCAGTGGAACCCGGATGGCTATTTTATTTCAAACGGACCTGGTGACCCTGCGGCAACGACAATAGCCGTGAAGAGCGTAAAGCAAATGCTGGCGAAGCAGAAGCCGCTATTCGGTATCTGCATGGGGCACCAGATGTTGGCACAGGCAAATGGTATTGCTACCTATAAAATGCACAACGGCCACCGTGGTCTTAATCACCCTGTAAAGAACCTGCGCACCGGCCGCTCTGAAATCACAAGCCAGAACCACGGCTTTGTAGTGGATGCCGAGCAGCTGCGTAATCACCCGGAGGTAGAGATAACGCACATTAACCTGAATGACAATACTGTGGAAGGAATACGCATGAAATCAAAGCCTGCCTTTTCAGTACAATATCACCCGGAATCATCGCCAGGCCCGCACGACTCGGAGTACCTGTTCGACGATTTCATAGCGCTATTAGAACAAAGTAAAATCAAGTAAAACTATTTTAGAAACAAAACATGAGCTTAATCACAGACATCAAAGCGAGACAAATCTTCGATTCAAGAGGAAATCCTACTGTTGAGGTAGATGTATTTACAGAGTATGGTGCACTTGGCCGCGCTGCGGTTCCATCTGGCGCATCTACAGGCGTACACGAAGCAGTAGAGCTACGCGATAACGATAAGAGTAAATACATGGGCAAAGGCGTACTGCAGGCTGTGCAGAACGTGAACGAGAAAATTGCCGAAGAACTGGTAGGTTTCCAGGTTTATGACCAGAACCTGCTTGACAAGATTATGATTGAGTTGGATGGCTCTGGTAACAAAGGGAACTTAGGCGCCAACGCTATTCTGGGTGTGTCACTGGCTATTGCCCGTGCTGCTGCTCAGGAGCTGAACATGCCGCTTTACCGCTACGTGGGTGGTGTAAACGCAAACACGCTTCCAGTACCGATGATGAACATCCTCAATGGCGGTAGTCACGCAGACAATGCCATCGACTTCCAGGAGTTCATGATCATGCCTGTTGGTGCTGAGTCGTTCTCTGAGGCACTGCGTATGGGTTCTGAGGTATTCCACCACCTGAAGAATGTACTGAAGAAGAAAGGCCTTTCTACAAACGTAGGCGATGAGGGTGGCTTTGCTCCGAACATTGCTTCTAACGTAGAGGCAATTGAAGTGGTACTTCAGGCGATTGAAACTGCTGGCTACAAGCCAGGCGATGATATGATGATTGCCATGGATGCTGCCTCCTCTGAGTTCTACGATGCTTCTTCAGGTAAATACCACTTCAAGAAGTCTACTGGCGAAAAGCTGTCTTCTTCTGAAATGGTGAGCTACTGGAATGAGTGGGTGAATAAATACCCGATCATTTCCCTGGAAGACAGTATGGCCGAGGATGACTGGAAAGGCTGGAAAGAGCTGACTGAGAAAATCGGTCATAAAGTACAGCTGGTAGGCGATGACCTCTTTGTAACTAACGTGGATCGCCTGCAGCAAGGAATAGACCAGGGTATTGCTAACTCTATCCTGATCAAAGTAAACCAGATTGGTACGCTAACAGAGACCATCGATGCCATTAACCTTGGCCGACGCCATGGATACAAGAGCGTGATGAGCCACCGTTCAGGCGAGACAGAGGACAACACCATTGCTGACCTTGCTGTTGCCCTAAACACAGGCCAGATCAAAACAGGTTCAGCTTCCCGCTCTGACCGTATGGCAAAGTATAACCAACTGCTTCGCATTGAAGAGGAGCTTGGTGAGGTAGCTTACTTCCCGGGAAGAAAGTTCTAAGAACACGAAGCGTAAAATAAATATGGTAAGGCTGTGGGTTATCTGACTCACAGCCTTATTTTTGTATAAGCACTTTTCAACCTTACCGCTATGTACAGACGCATTCCCAAGTTCTTCCGCAACTTTTATTTCATTACTTCCTTCCTGTTCTTAATCTGGATGCTCTTTTTCGACTCCAATGATTTCATCACGCAGTACCAGATGAATAAAACCCTGAGCAACCTGGAGGAGGAGAAGGAGCATTACCTGGAAAAGATGGAGGAAGTGCAGCAGGACCGCAAAGAACTAATGAGTAATGCGGAGCTACTGGAAAAGTTTGCCCGCGAAAAGTACCTGATGAAGCGCCCGAATGAAGACGTTTTCATCATCGTGACGAAGGAAGAATAGTCTTAATTACGAATAACTAATTCTGAATTACGAGTGGGGGCTATAGCGGTGTCTCATCATAGGGCTACCTGAACGAAACGTTACATAACAGTAGCCTATATAGGGCTGCATCCACACCGCTTACCCCACAAACAAAACCCTCCCCAAATTATTTGTAACTTTGTGCCCATGTGTCACCGATAAACAGTAGTGACCTCACGTAATAAAAGATACTATGGCAAAAGTTGCAATAAACCTTTCTACTGGTGCGCTTCAGCAAGCAGAAGTAATAGTAGGCATAGATTTAGGAACGACCAACAGCTTGGTGGCCTACATCCATCCTGAAGACAAGAGACCCATCGCCATCAACGACCAGGGCCGTGGCACCATTGTGCCGTCGGTGGTACACTTCGCGCAGAACGGCGACACCTATGTTGGTACAGAAGCGAAAGATTATCTTATAACCGATCCGGCTAATACCATCTATTCTGTAAAGCGCCTGCTTGGCAAATCCTACCGGGACCTTGGTGAGCACAAAGATTACTTTGGATATAAGATAATAGATGATGACAGCGAAGGGCTGGTAAAGGTCCGGGTAAAGGATAAATTTTATTCTCCTATAGAGCTATCAGCAGAAATATTAAAAGAGCTGCGCGAGCGGGCAGAGCATTCGCTGAAAACACCTGTGAACCGCGCTGTGATTACCGTGCCTGCTTACTTCAACGACTCACAGCGGCAGGCTACACGCGATGCTGGCAAGCTGGCAGGACTGGAGGTGTTGCGTATAGTAAACGAGCCAACAGCCGCCGCACTCGCCTATGGTATTGGCATTGATCCGAATGAGGAGAAGACCGTGGCGGTATATGACTTGGGCGGTGGTACATTCGATATTTCTATTCTGAGCATACACCAGGGCATATTTGAGGTGCTTTCCACCAACGGCGATACCTACTTGGGTGGTGACGACTTCGACCGTGCCATCATTAACCACTGGATAAGCGAAAATCAACTCGTTGCGGATACTATCAACCAGGACAAGAACCTGTCGCAGGAGTTGCGCCTGAAGGCGGAAGAGGCGAAGAAAGCGCTCAGTTCACAAGAGGTGTACACCAGCAACATCAATGGTGAAATAGAATGCCACCTGGAGCGGCACACCTTTGAGACGCTGATAGCGCCTATCGTTGCCAGAACTATAGAAAGCTGTCGGCTGGCAATGAGCGATGCCAAGCTGAAGCCGGAGCAGATTGATGCCGTCATTATGGTAGGAGGCTCTACCCGGGTACCGATGGTATACGAGGCCGTATCAGAGTTCTTCGGAAAGCCCGCTAACAACACACTGAACCCGGACGAGGTAGTTGCGCTGGGTGCCGCCATTCAGGCCGATATATTGGCCGGTAACCGCAAAGATATCCTGCTGCTGGACGTAACACCGCTTACACTAGGTATCGAAACGATGGGTGGCCTGATGGACCCTATCATCCCAAGAAACTCCAAGATCCCAACAAAAGCCGGCCGGCAGTATACCACTTCTGTTGACGGGCAGGTGAACATGAAGATTTCCGTTTTCCAGGGCGAGCGTGATATTGTGAAGGAGAACCGTAAACTGGCAGAGTTCGACCTGAAAGGCATACCGGCCATGCCGGCTGGTTTTCCGAAAGTAGATGTAAATTTCATACTGAACGCGGATGGTATTCTGAAAGTGGAGGCAGTAGAGCTTCGTTCCGGCACACGGCAGGAGGTAGAAGTGAAGCCACAGTATGGCCTGACTGACGAGCAGGTAGAGCAGATGCTGATGGACTCTATTACACACGCCAAAGACGATGTGTCGGCGCGTATGCAGATAGAAGCCCGCAGCACCGCCGAGCAGATGCTGTACCAGGTAGAGCGTTTCGTGGAGAAAAACGGTGAGCACCTGACGGAGGAGGAAATAGCCCTTACCCGCAAAAACCTGCAGAACCTGAAAGATGTGCTGGCTTCCGGCGGTGACAAAGACGCTATATACGGAGCTGTGGATGTGCTGGAAGCGCAGACAAGTCCCTTCGCAGAGCGTGTCATGCAGATTTCTATAAAGAAGGCAATGTCTGGGAAGAAAATAGAGTAAACAAATCTCTTTATATACAAAAAGCGCTGGCAGTGTTCTGTCAGCGCTTTTTGCTTTATATAGTTGGATATATCATTCTTATATCAAACATAAAGAATTATAACGACTCATATCCTAATTGAGAATTTGTCTAAGCTTCCGTGGCTAAGGCTTCTCCAGTGCCTGCTCACCTACAGTTACATCGTTCAGTTCCATGCTCTCTAGGCCGCGGGGCCTCGTCTTTTGGCATCGCGCTGTGTAAAGAAGCTGCCGGGGGTAGGGGCCCTCTATTCGCTCCGCTCGGGCTGCCTCACTGCGTGCGGCACCGCAACATTTACAAGGCGCTCAACCCAAAGACTGGAAACTCATTCACTCCGTGCTGACAAATCTGGAAGAGTGAGCTGTGCAATACTAATAGCACTATAAGAATGCCTAAGACGCCAGACTTCTCCTCAAAAAAATGATACAGATACAGGAAAAGAGAAAAAGCTTGTACTACACAAGTGCTTGTATACGAAAGTTTCTTGTTATGTGAAGAAGAAGCTTTTTGCTGGCTCGGAGGACAAACGATTCCAGTTTTTCTGAGAAGCGCCTTGTAGATGTTCCGGTGCCGAAACGCAGTGAGGCAGCCCGAGCAGAGAGAGGGCAGGTTCAGCTACACAGCGCTGAACAGGAAAACGCGCCCCCGCGGGAGTGGAGCGCAAGTAGCAAACTATGGAAAAGGTAGCCCATGAGTCGCTGGATAAGCAGCAGCAACGACAGCTTAGACAAAAGCTACAAAAGCATTTAAATTTTCAAAATAAGTTACTTTGAACTTAGTTCAACACTCCCAACACAAACTCCAACAAGTTGTAATTGAAATACAACAAGGTCACCGCTACAATCACCCCCACCATCACATTGGCACATGGGGCATCCTGCTCCCGCACTTCCCGTACGCCCCAATACGTGTACCCTAAAAGGGCCAGCAGCGCATAAAGGAGCAGCAGGATAGGGATGGCTAGCAGCACCTCCACAGATGCAAAACGCCAGAAGTAGTTAAGGCCGAGCCACAGCACGTTCAGCGCCCAGGCCACCACCATCATCAGAATGCTTCTGCTGGTGGAGCTTACACCAATTCCCCTGAAAAATTTTGCAGTAGCGCTTTCTGCCATACTTCTACAATTTAATGCCGAAGCGCTTGCCTAGTTCCTCCAGGTCGCGCTCCACGGGAGGCAGCAGCGGAATGCCCTTCTTCAGGCGCTTCTCTGCCATCTCCCGCTCCGGATCTCCCGGTATCAGCACTGCCTTCTCACCTTTCTTTACTTTTGCTTTACGGAAAGTTTCAATCCAGTTGTCCATATGTGCCTTAAACTCGTCAGCGGGGCGGAAGGCATCCACGCGCATGGCACCCAGGAAGTGGCCAATGCCTTCCCCTACCAAGTTATCCGCTACGGGCAGGAAGCTTACAAACGGGGGCACCCACGGGCCATAGTTAGCCCCTGACAGCACGGCAGAGAAGATATCGACAATAGAAGCAAGGGCATACCCTTTATGGCTTCCGTGCACCTTATCGCTACCTAATGGCAGCAGGGCACCGCCGTTTTTCAACTCATTGGCATTGGTCGAGCGATCCCCCTCTTTTGTCTGGATCCAGCCCACTGGTGCCTTCTTCTCTTTACGCTGCAGTATCTCCAGCTTGCCATTGGCGGCAGAGGCAGTGGCAAAATCCGCTACAAACGCAGGTTGGTCTTTAGTTGGAATGGCTACTGCAATAGGGTTGGTGCCCAGCATGCGGTCAGTCGAGAAAGTAGGAGCCACCAGCGGTGAAGCATTGGTCATGGCAATACCTATCATATCGGACGACAAGGCCTCCATAGCATGATAGCCGGCAATACCAAAGTGGTTCGAGTTTTTTACAGATACCCAACCTGTGCCTACTTTAGCAGCTTTATCGATGGCAATATCCATAGCCTTGGGAGCTATGACCAGGCCTAACCCACCGTCGCCGTCTACGGTAGCCGTGCTGGGTGTTTCATGCACAATGCGCATGTTGGGCTTTGGGTTGATGCGTCCGGCTTCCCACAAGCGCACATAGCCGCTCAGGCGGGCCACACCATGGGAATCAACACCACGTAAGTCAGCTTCTAAAAGTACCTCGGCTGCTAGTTTGGCGTCTTTGGGTGGGCAGCCTATGTGCAGAAAAACTTCCTGGGTGAAGTCGAAAAGTTGTCTGTATGAATGCATAAAGGATTAATCTCTGATAGAGGCGGCAAATTAGTAAATTATCTATCGAATGCCTTGCTTCTGATTTCCGGATGGGAGTTGTAACGGATAAAGTCTTTCATATGGCGGTGGCCTGAGTAGAAAAACTCCCCTCATGGGAGTAGGGGCCATCTTAGGACAAGGAGGAGGGGCAAGGGTAGTTTGAACCGGTATAGGTATAACAGCAAAGATCTGTATTGTTGGTGAAAACACGCAACAGCGGCAGCTGAAAGCTGAATGTACGGCACTACAGCCGAGCTTCTGAATTTTTAAACTGGTAGCCTATCTCCGCTCTTCCTCCAGCACCTTCTGCAAAACCCCTTCCTTCAAGGCATAAGCAGAAACACGAACCTCCTGAAGGTTGTAAGCCTGCAGCACAAAGTCTACGGCAATGCTTGCCAGCACAATCATATCCACGCGCATCTCCAGCATGCCTGGTATAGCAAGGCGTTCTTGATGGTTCTTGCGCATCAGGTCGTGGTGTATCTGGTAGAAGTCTTCTATGGCCAGCATAGAGGCGGCTGGTTGATTTTGCTGTCGGCTGAAGTCTCCCTTGCTTTGCGCGTCAATGTCGCAGAGGGTATCGAAGGTACCGGAAGAGCCTACCAGAACAGTGGGTTTATAGTGCGCCACTGCCTCCGTGAGCGGCTGTAGCTTTTCTTTTAGATAGGCCTTCTCTGCTTCGGCATTTTCAGGAGCAATGGGGTCTTGCTGGAAGAACTGGTCCATCAGGCGCTGCGCCCCAATCTCAAAGCTGCGTTTCCAGAAGATTTCATTTTTGTTGCAGATGATAAACTCCACGCTGCCACCGCCAATGTCCATCACCACCGACGTCTGCTCATCCAGCACACCGGCTGCCCGCACGCCGTAGTAAATGAGTTCTGCCTCTTTGTCTCCGTCTATTACCTGCACCTGTATGTCTGTCTGCTTAAAAATGTCTTTGATAAAACCATCTCCATTCGAGGCATTCCGCACCATGCTTGTCGCCATCGCTCTTACGGTCTCCACCTCATATGCATCAATCTGCCTCCTGAAATCTCTCAGCGTCCTGATAGCTCGTTCATAGGCTTCCGGCGCAATGGCTCCGTTGCTGATTCCGCCCTGTCCTAAACGCACCGGCACTTTCGTTTTGACAAAGTCATGTTGTCTGCCACTCTCATCTACTTCTGTAATGAGCAGGTGAAAGGTGTTTGTACCCATGTCGATCAGTGCGAAGCGTTTTTTCATGAAAGGAGATGGTATATAGGAGTAGAATTATTACTCTTGTCGTATGCTCTTAGGTAAAATATTTTAATTAGTCACATGTAACGCTCTAGAGGAAATACGGTAGGTTTAGCACAATTTACTGTCGTCTCAAACCTATTTAAATGTACTAAGTATCCATTTACTACTCAAGTCCACATTGTGGCAAACCAACGTTAGGTGCATTCTTTACCCTGCCATATATTCTAAAGCAGCATTTTTAATTACAATTATTCTAACATCTTGGATATATGGCATTCTTATATCGTTTAATTCGCTATCATATATTTCACCAATGTTGTTGAATTTGGTTTTCAGACGATTTAATATTTTTCTGGAAATCTTTAAATTGTCGACACTGTGGCTTCTTAATATTTTATATAAAGACTCTTCTTCTTTGACTTCTATCTTATTACCACATTTTGGACAAAATTTAAAATTATCATCAGTGGTTTTAAAATCACAATTAAGATTAGAGCATTCTATATAATTAACATCGGATACACTTTCGATTAATTCTTTTATTGAAGGTGAGGACTCAGAATATGACTGATTATTTTCTATTGCAATGGATGTATTCTTAAGCTCTTTTATATCTTTTATGATCAAGTCTGTAAATAACAGGCTAGGATTTAGTGCTACATAGTATGAATATTTATGATGCCCAATACTCTTTTTGCTATAATCAATGTTTATTATGTTAGAGTAAGAAAGCATAGAAAATACTTTCTCAAGTTTGTCGAATGCGTCTGTAGTTACATAAAAACCAATAGATAACTTTGATCTGTTTTTTCTTTGCTTATCATTCCAAATTCTTAAATTTGGCAAGATTGTTTGCTTTACAAATAGCTCTGCTTCAGCTATATATTTCTCATATTTAATAAGTCTGTTTTTTAAGGTCTCAAATTCTTTCCATTTTGTATTAAATACACTTCTTATTGAATTAACTAATATCTGACTTGAAATAGAATTTCCTTTAAATGCTTTATTATTTTCTAATTCGTCAATTATGTGAAAAGCAAACCGGGGATTTCCATTACTACATATACATAAAGTTTTCAGGACATCTTGATTAGAACTTAACTTATTCCAGTACTGTATGTCATATTCCTTTAGTCTTTTCTTAATTATATTTTCAATGTATTTAGTATCATCATCGTCCAATGGTGACCATTGTACTTTAAGCTCTTTAGCATCTTGTCCTCTTTCAAAGTATTTACCATAGTTTGTGATACCAGGATAAACTGCAGCCTTGCATGCTATTTTAGGATCTCTTAATGTTTTGAAAAATGTGAAAAATTTCTCTTGCTGAGAATATGAGAAAACGTGAGCAGCTTCATCAAATAGAAGAATAATTCTAGCTAACCTATAGTCTCTTATTAGTTCTAGCAAAAAATCCTTGAAAGATTGAGGATTATCTAGAATTCTAGATAACTCTATTGAAGGTAAATGTTGACTCAACTCTAAATTATCTTGTATGTCTCCCTTCTCTAATATATTTATATAATCATTTAATAGCTTAGTATACTTCTCAAGATTATCACCAACTGGAATATTAAAAATTCTCGAAAGCTTTTCATTTAAGTTATCTAATTCCCTAGGTTTAATTTGAATTAGTTTATTTAATGTTTCATATAATATTTGGTTGTGGTCTAGAATGTATGATGGTTTCGGTAATAGAAAATTAGCTTCATTGCATTGTCATGATTCTGCTCTTTTTTCGAGAAGCAGGCTGTTTTTCTGACTATCCTCCTGTTCCTGGTCCTCAGGCAGAGGTTCACCCCCTCAA